>DTXE01000455.1 GCA_012962595.1 Syntrophaceae bacterium
GATGTAGGGACGTTGCATTAAATTATTAACATCACCAACCGGCATGTAAAGTTTACCGACACTTGGCCGTTTCGCCCATAACCCAGTTAGCCCGTCCCGTAAGGGAATTAGCCAGCTACACATGATGTAGGGACGTTGCATTAAATTATTAATATCACCAACCGACATGTAAAGTTTTCCCACACATCATAGCTGATAGCTCATGGCTCATAGCTGAAAGCAATACTTGGGTTATGGGCTCAAGAGGTCGAGGTCGTTATTCTCTTCTCTTGATATAAAGCGACTGTTCTGGTAACCTAACTAAAATGGATCAAGTTTTAGAAAAGAAATATAAATCTATAGAAGAGTTCCAAAAGGCGCTTTTAGATAGCCAGGTAAAGGGCAAGATAGCAAAGATAGTACTTTTTGGGAGCGTTCTCCGTGGAGATGCCAGAGAAGATAGTGACATAGACCTAATGATAATAGCAACAGATTCAACTGAAGAGGTGGAGCGGGTTTGTTCTGAAATTTCCTATCAGGTAATGTTAGACACAGGTGAGCTGATAATGCCCATAGTACACCCTGTAGAAGAAGTTTTTTTACCCCGATCCTACTTTTTCTATTATAACCATCGGATTGGAAGGGAGATCTACAAAATGGAACATGATGAAATAAAATTGAGAGAGATTGGTAGCTATCTGGAATTGGCAAAGGAGTATTTAGAAGGAGGAAAGAGATGTTCAGATAACATGGATTACAGAATAGCAGTAGATGCCGCCTATAATGCCGCTGAGTTATCAGCCAAGGGTTTGCTATTATTGAAAATAGATAATCTTCCTTCTTCCCACGGAGGCATTTTAGCTAAGTTTGGCGAGTTATATGTGAAAACAGGGGAGATACAAAGAGAACTGGGTAGAAGGACTAATGAAGCGCTTGAGTTAAGGCATAAGGCTCGTTATCGGGGGGATGTAACAATTGCAGAAAATGATGCCTTAAAGGTGATCGATTTAGCCCAGCAACTCATAAATTTATTATCTGAATTGCAACGTGAGCATTTAACTTAACAGGCTCCTCCAGTTCTTTTCTACCCAATAGACTTTCATCTCACGGGATTTACTCCCGTAGCCTACATCTTGTAACTTTCCCATTTCATGTGGCTTTTTATTTTTTCACAGGATATAGCTCAAGCGTTATTGTCCTTGTCCTTTTAGTTTTCTTTGATATAAGTTCATTGTTCTAGGGTGCTAAAACTCATTCTTCTCTTCTTTCTGGATCACTTTCCGTGGCAAATGGGGACCAAGGCAACGTAGGCTCTGAGATACTGGAGATAATTCATAGTCAAAGACAAAAAGGGACTTGGAAAATAGGACTGAAAGTCGTATATCTGGAGTTTCCTCAAAAAGTTTGTGTAACAGTCATAACTTATTAATAAATCCGAAATTTAGCTTTAAGGGGTCAAACAGATGGCAGTTTTTAACGGTCTCTTCGCCAAGAACTGTTATCCACACTACGCTATTCGCTCTCAACATCAACCCACACCCCTCTGGGTCCACAAGAAATGGGGAAACTCCGGTAAAAAA
>DTXE01000456.1 GCA_012962595.1 Syntrophaceae bacterium
AATAGTAAACAGGGCAAGAAAAAATATGGAAAGGAGAATTTCTGATGATGTGGCTCATAATCTAAGGTTTGAATTAAAAAACATTCTGGGACAACCTGCCGCCCCCTTTTTGATCCTAGAAAAATTTCATCCATTTTATTCACCTTCACTGTCTACATTTATCCTTGTCATAAAATCCTTGACATCTTAGTTTTATTTATATAGTTAAATTTAACTAAATTGGAAACCACCTTAGACCACTGGATGCTTAAAAACAAGAAAGCAAGGCTGCTAAGGAAAAAAGGAGAAAGATATGAGGGTACTTTTTTTACAACCCCCCTTCGGGGCTTGGTCCACATATGGAAAGCATAAGGCCAACAATGTCAATCACGTACAACTTGCCGCTTGCCTCAGAGAATGGGCACCTAACATAGAAATAAAGGTTCTAGATTGCCGGGCACTGGAAATTGATGAAGGGCAGATGGTAGAGGCAATTTCTGAGATAAAACCTAATTTGATTTACATGGGAGACTTACTACAGACTACCGGGGTTGCAGCTATCTCAACCCACTACCGTCAGGCAGCAGAGCTTATCAAGAAAAGGTTTCCAGAGACAAACATCTGTGTTGGTGGCTTTTACCACTCTGTAATTGCCCCGCAGGTGCTATCGGAGACACCCCATTTTGATTTTGTCATCTGTGGAGAAACAGAAGTCACCTTTAGCGAATTGGCCAAAGAACTCACCAAAAAGGAGCCTGATATCCCTTCGGTGAAAGGGTTGGCATATCGAGAAAACGGAAACGTAAAATTGACCGATTATCGACCCATTTTTGATGATTTAAATCAATTGCCCATGCCTGCCTATGATCTATTCCCCATGAAAAAATATGTGGGCTTTTCCTATATCAAAAATTATGTGGAGACCTATAACTCTCGCGGTTGCCCAAATGGCTGTGCCTTTTGTGTGGGATGGAGCCTGTTTGATGGTCGAGGAAACAACGATTGGAAACGATATCGCTTCCGTTCCGGTAAGAAGGTAGCAGAGGAACTGGCCCTTCTTCATCAAAATTACCATGTTAGATTTGTGGTGATGCTTGATGACACCTTCAATGTCTATCGGAAAAGGGTGGAGGAATTTATAGAGGAAAAAGGGCGCCTCGATTTAAAGGATATGAAATACTTCATCATGGGCAGGGCCCCTTATTTCCTGAGGGACATGGATCTGCTTAAAAGTTTAAGAAGCTCAGGATGTATAGGGGCACTGGTGGGATTAGAGGCCGTAGATGACCCTACCTTGAAAAAGATTGAGAAACGAATAACTGTGGAACAAGTTGAGTATGTAGTAGCAAAGTTTCGAGAAGTAGGTATCATGAGTGTGGTTACCTGGATGATAGGTTTTCCAGATGACGATGAAAGGATAATAAAAGAAAGATTCGCCAAACTGGACCGGATTGATCCGGATATGACTGCCCTCCAGATTTTAACCCCCCTGCCTGGTATCCCCCTCAGAAAAGAGGTAGAATCTCTTATTGAAGATTGGGATCTATCCAGGTGGGATTTTCATCATCCAGTGTTGAGGACTAAATACCTGAGTAGAGAAGACCTGGGAAGATTGGCAGCCTGGAGTTATCGGGAATTTTACAGCCGTCTAGGAAGAATACAAAGAATTCTATTTGATAAGCGCTATCATCCTTTTGTGCGCCTTTGTGCCCGAAATTATGTGGAAACGGTGAATGCCTTTTCTGAAGCCTCCGAAAAGGGGAAACAATTTATTTGAGAATAACTGGGTTGATATTTAATGTCCAACGTTACTGCATTCACGATGGCCCGGGTATCAGGACTACTGTATTCATGAAAAAATGTCCCCTCCGGTGCCTGTGGTGTGCTAACCCCGAGGCTATAAAGGGAATCCCTGAAATCCTTTATTATCAAAACAGATGTAATAAGTGCTATAGGTGTCTGGATGCCTGTATTCATGGAGCTATCAGCGTTCCTTCATATGGAGAATTTGTCACTATCGACCGAAACATCTGTGAAAGATGCGAGGATCATATGTGCATAACTAGTTGTGATCAAGATGCCCTTAAATTGGCAGGGCGCCTTATTTCTGTACAAGAGTTGATGGAAGAGGTTAAGAAGGATAATATATTTTACCGCAACTCTGACGGTGGAATTACTGTCTCTGGGGGTGAACCTACAAGTCAACCCCAATTTACCCTAGAATTTCTCAAAAGATGTAAGGAAGAAGGGCTTCATACTACACTGGACACCTGTGGATATACCAGCTGGAATTTGATGAAGGAAATCTTGAAATATACAGATTTGATCCTATATGATATTAAACATATGGATTCTACTAGGCATAAGGAACTCACCGGTGTGCCCAACCACTTAATCTTGAGAAATCTCGAGACAATATTTACCAAAACCAAGATACCTACAATCATCCGCATTCCCATAATATCCGAGCATAATGACTCAAGGGACAATATGGAAGCCACCGCACGATATCTCAAGAAAATAGGTGCAACAGAAGTAAATCTCCTCCCTTATCACCGTTTAGGGATAGAAAAATACCAGCGACTAGGTATGGATTATCCCTTGGGGACTGATATCCAACCACCCAATGAAACCTACCTAGAAGAGATAGAAACGATCTTCACATCCTATGGCCTAAATTGCCTGAGAGTGTACTAATTGGAGGGTTGGCATGGCTCAAGAAAGATTTTCCTATATAAATCATGTGGTTTCAAGGGAAAGTATTTTGACGGAAAGGGTAAGGAGACTCAAAGAGGAAATCCGGAGGCAGCCGGTATATGGGGACTGGGAGAGAGACCACTTGCTAACCGAATATTGGAGACATTCGGATAATGAGCAAATTTATATAAGGCGGGCAAGGGCCTTCTATAAGATACTAACAGAAAAGGCCATAAGTATTTTCGATGGCGAGCTGATCGTGGGAGCCCCCACCAGATATCTTTCAGGTAGTGCATTTTATCCAGAATACGGATGCGACTGGATAGAGGAGGAATGGGAAAGGTTTTTTTCCAGAGAGGCAGACAGGTTTTGTCCCGGAGAGAACAATCGAGAAGCAGTTTTAAAGGATATCCAATTCTGGAAGGGCAAATCCCTTTTAGATGTAGTACTGCCTTTATGGCGCAGAGAATTTGGCAATTTGATGGAAGACATGATTGAGGCAAGAGTAACTATAGATATTAAGCCTGCTACTCAAGGCCGCCAAATAGTAAATTTTATAAAGGTATTAAACAAAGGCCTAAAAGAGATAATTAAAGAAGCGAATGAAATGAAAGATGGGGCAGCTTTGGATACTGCCCATAACCTTCGTAAATATTATTTTTGGGATTCTTGTATTATTGCGTGTGAGGCAGTGATTGAGTTTGCTAAAAGGTATGCCAATCTTGCAAGAGAAATGGCCAAAAGGGAGGCTAATGAATTAAGAAGGAGGGAATTAGAAAAGATTGCGCAAGTTTGTGAAAAGGTCCCTGAGAATCCTGCAAGTTCATTTCATGAAGCCCTCCAGTCTCTGTGGTTTACACATTTATGCATACAGATAGAAAACAATTCGTATGGTTATTCACTGGGGAGGATGGACCAGTACCTCTACTCCTTCTATAAAAGGGATATAGAACAAGGGGTAATTACCAAGGAGGAGGCAGCCGAGCTGTTGGCATGTCTATGGCTTAAGTTCTCCACAATTTATTGGTTAACCAAAGGAGCTAGTGCGGTAATTTGCCAAACCAGCAATTTTCAAAATGTTACTATAGGCGGAAGGGACAGAGATGGAAACGATGCCTCCAATGAATTATCGCGCCTGATTGTGGAAGTTGACACTGCCCTTAAGCTGAGGCAACCTACTCTTTCACTCAGGTATCATGAATGTTCAGATAGTAACTTCCTCTTTGAGTGTGCAGAAGATATAGCTACTGGAGGTGGAAAGCCTGCCATATTTTGTGAGAAATATGCCTATTCGGTCTTACCCCTATATGGAATTCCTTTGGAAGACGTGATCGAGTTTGCTCCTATTGGTTGTGTAGAGATGGGTATTCCTGGAAAAACTACCCCATTTGGTGGGTGCTTCGTTAGCCTTCCTCATTGCCTAGAGCTTACTTTTACCAATGGTATTCATAGAAAAACCGGGAAGAAAGTAGGCTTAGAGACGGGAGATGTAGAGAGCTTCTCCAGTTTTGATGAGTTCATGAATGCCTTTTTCAAGCAATTTGAGTTCGTTCATCATGTAATTGTAACCTGCAATAACACCAGTGAGGTGGCTATTCGTCCAGACCTCACCCCCTGCCCCTTTAACTCTGCACTTATCGCCGATTGCATTGCCAAAGGTCAAGACATCCATAGTGGCGGTGGTAGGTATAAGCAATTTTACTCCTCCTATCCATTTGGAATGGTTACCACTGCAAACTCACTTTACGTTATAAAGAAGTTAGTATACGAAGATGGAAGGGTCACCATGAGCGAGTTAAAGGATGCACTGTCAGCGAATTTTGAGGGGGATAAATATGGAAGACTAAGAAAACTATGTATGGACCTCCCTAAGTATGGAAATGACATAGATGAGGTAGATGGCATACATAGGGACCTCTTCAGAAGAATTAACAACATAGTAACAAGAGAAAAAAACGCCTTTGGATACCCCATGGCACCAGCCTACTTAGGAATTACTGTACACTATTGGTTTGGAGCAAGTTGTGGTGCCACGCCAGATGGAAGATTGGCCTATACTCCCTTTGCAGACGGTTCCCTGTCTCCATATCCTGGTACGGATACCTGTGGTCCCACGGCCGTCATAAAGTCGGCTACCAAGGCAAATACCTCCCCGGCACTAGCGACTTTGTTTAACCTGAAGTTTTATCCCTCTGTTTTTACAAACAGGGAAGGAATGAAAAAATTCTGGTACTTAATCAAAACGTACTCCGACCTGGGCGGATATCACATACAGTTCAACGTGGTTGATCGAGACACACTCCTCCGTGCCAAAGAACATCCTGAAGACTATCCAGATTTATTGATAAGGGTGGCGGGATTCAGCGCCTATTTTGTGGATCTAGCACCGATGGTTCAGGACGAAATCATTGCCAGGACGGAACATTCCTTTGGGTAAAAGATAAAGGGATGAAACCCTCATGGCCCTTCGGGCCACAAAGAAGACAGTGGATCACAGGAAAGTCAGGCTGAATGCGCGCAGACGGTTTGATGCCTTTGTGATAATTCTTTCCGTTCGCCGTGTAATCCTTAAGATTATCAAGGAAAGCAGCTGTTTTCGATACACCACCTATTTTATAGATGTAGTCAACTAAAACTCCAATATCTTTTTTCTTCAAGATTTTGTTCCAGTATTTTTC
>DTXE01000457.1 GCA_012962595.1 Syntrophaceae bacterium
ACTGCAATAATGGTTAATTCGCCAATTTTCAAAATATCTTGTTTTAATTCTTTTAACTCTTTATGATATTGTTCTCTAGCCATATTTAATCACCTAAATATGGAGTAAAGGGGTGTTATTTACACTCTAAATTTAAAGTTATATATATATAACTTTTAAAATAACTATGCATTTATCAAAGTATTAGTTCCATCCAATATATATTGAGTTACTGGATTAAATAAAAGAATGCAAGAAAAAGAAATATTGCATTTTACTAGGCTTCATCTACTTTATGGAATTGAGAAGAATATTAGTTACAAGCCAGTTCCATTTAGGGACTGGTAGTTGACTGCAATGTCCGTCCTATTCCTCATCCAATTCAATATCCATTTGTCGGAATGCCTCTTTTATTTTATCCTCATAATCCTGTTCAGAGATCCCCCCTTCCTTAGCAGTAAGTTCTATCTCCAAAGTTTCAAATTTACTCTGCAATAGGTTCATTACCCCCATAATACTGGCTACTTTACCCTTTGGCACTCGAAACCTTAGATGTATTTTATCTTTGGACTTTACCTGTGGGCCATGATCTTCTTTTTCACTTTCCATACCAATAGTAGGTGGAAGCTCATACCCTAGCTGTGATTGTGATGGCGGCATCAATTCTGGTGTTTCTTCTTTATTCTTTTGCTCACAGCACAGTGCTTCGCTAATAATAACTTCATTCCCAGAGAATGCAATAGATGCTTGTTCCTTGAAATACCTACAGATTGGTTTATAGTCTTCCAGTTCACCAAGACCAAAGAGCCCCATACGTACGCCTTCAGCAATTCCCTGTTCCAGAACTGTTTTATCTGTCGGTCTGGTCTCTCCAGGTGTCTTGAGGGATGACTGATATAATTGTTCTGTGGAGACATATTCTCTGTCAGAAAGGTACTTCTCTCTGAGGACTATCGGAGCGATTTTTTCCAGTATCTCCCCATCTGAACGTAACTTTTCGTACACTTCTTGATCTAGACCCATCTCCTCGCCATAGGTTGGTATTCCTAAGTCAACCTCCTTAAATTCTTCTTGGTCAGGAACTGCAACTATTCGATAGAATCTGCGAATAGATTCTTTTAAATCCTCTTCTGTCTTCTTTAATTCTTTCTTGATCTCTTTTTTCTGGTCATCAGAAAGGCAGAGATTTTTATCATGTTCAATATACTTGTACGCGATTTTATGTTTCAATGTATTGATAAAGCCCAGTCTCTCAGATTCCAGTGGATAGAGGAAAAACAAGGTATTACGGTAAACCCGTGGTGTCTGCCCCTTGTTTTTCAGAATATTTTCCATTATCTCTTTGTTTTCTATCTTCAGGATTACAAGTTTGAGTTCTTCTGAATCAGGGATATTACCTGCATTTTCCTCCCAGATAAAAACTTTCAATTTTCCGCCCTTGACCCTCTTTTTTAAAATCTCCTGTTCCATTTCAGCAAGCTCGCTTTCCTTGATATTTACAATATAGGTTTGTAGGATACGATTTATATTTGGCTGATTGCTAAAGAAGTATTTCTCACCTATATTTTGCAAGTAAAAAAGTTTGCCCTTTAACTGTTCAGCTGCCTCTGCTACAACACTGGCAGGGTTCTCAATAGTGGTAGCACATCGCTTGATCTCGCCCAGTGTCGTGCCCTGTTCATGCCCACCCGAGAAAGAGTAGAGAAATATGGTAGTTGCAGTCCTAGTGCCCAGATTTAGTCCCTGATAGGCACTACCAAGGGATACATCCACTTTTTTAGAGCCGGCCCCTATATCAGTGATGTCTGCAGCTATAACGCTGTTGTATTCAGCTCCAATATGCTTTAAGAGTTCCTGTCTGATCTCCTGATTAGCCAAGTCAAAATCTGCCAGACTGATATAAGGTTTATTTATTCCTTTTAAGGAATGTACAACTAAGGAAAGAAGCCTGAGCACACCCCTAGTTCTCTGGAAGGTTGGGAAACTACCCCATCTGTGATATAGTACATCCACAACCTCTGGCATAAAAGGATAGGATTCAAGCAATCTATTCCTGTATTCACTTGGCAGTAAGCCTGCTGGAATCACCCCTTCTTTTTCTGCATATTCCATGAATTCTGCAACAACTTTTTTTGCCTCATATTCGTTAATCTGCCCAAAAATCCTCCTTCTGATGATCTTGGTAATCTCATTTTCCTGAACTGGTGTGTAGATCTTCTCAACCCTACCAGTCACTTTTTGTAATTGCTGGTAAAGTTTTTCTGTCCCTTCATCATAATGTTCAATAATGCTCGATGGCAGAGTTACTACAAGGCAGACTTTCTCTAAGGTGCCAGAAGTCTCTGTGAGTTCCTGCATAAAAGCAATGGTCTGTGCAGCCAAAGTGCTTTCTTCCACCTTCACCCCTGCAGCTTTGGTCACATACTCTAAAACTTCATCCATCAATATGAGAACTGGTTGATTTTCGTAAAGCAGTTCCCTTATTGCATCTTTGCCAGGAGATACTTGCCCCGTAAATCTTGCAAGTTTCCCTGTTAATTGTTTTTCCATCAATCCCCATAGGGTTTCTTCTGTGCCCAGTGCAGTGCCAACTACCACAACCTTCTTGGCACACCATTCCTCTGCCTTATGATACATTGCAATCAAAGCGTGAGTTTTTCCACCTCCAAAGGGGGTTTGAATCTGGATAACTGGATCACCCCCCTCACCATGCAGCCTCTTCTTCACAATGGTGAGCAGGTTCTCAAGCCCTTGTGTTAGATAGGTTTTTCTGAAAAAGGTCTCAGGGTCTTTGTACTCATCAGGCCCTCTTTTCTGGCTGACCTCCCACAAGTCTGCAGCAAACACATCCATGGTGAGTCTGCCTTCTAAAATGTCTTTGTGGGGAATAGCAATAGTATGAAATGCATTCATTAAAATAACCTCCTTTGTTCTAGTTCTTTTCTTATTTTTTCTTTTATATGATCTTTTCCAGCTAAAAATCCATCTAAGAGTTTTTTCTCCTTGTTAGTTATTGGCAAGGTCTCTGATATTGCCTGAGCAACACGATAAAATCCTTCATTTTTACCATAACCAGATTCATTAAGTAAATTTATCATCTCATCACCCTTACTCTTCTCCCAGAGCAATAGAACACTATGGAGAACATCTATCAGTTCAGAGGAATTTTTAAGGTCTTCAAGTTTCCTGTCCTGGGGACCTAAAACCCTGATAAACTCTTTCTCCTTTTTGATAAATCCCTGTCGATTCCACTCCTTTGCCAAGTCAATACTGCAACTCTGGGCTAGTTTGCGAGCCTCATCAAATTGCACTTTTGCACCTCCATAATTCCAGCGATAAAGTACATAGAACCTTGTTAAATCAGAAATCTCTCCAGCAAAGCCATTATGCAATATCTGTCTAACTGCATAATCTGTGGCAATATTCTGCACATCCTCCAGAAGTCTATCTGCACGAATTATATTACCCTCATAGTCCAT
>DTXE01000458.1 GCA_012962595.1 Syntrophaceae bacterium
AAGTCGATATAAAAAGATGATGCATTTTTATGAAAGATTTTATAGAAAAGATTAAGTATTGTCATGATATTGAGTTGGCTAAAGAGATACTTTTTAATACTATAAAAACACGGCCAAAGGGAAGACCTCGGAAGGTTAAAAAATAGGATGTGTCTCTATTTATATTCGCTGGAAAATGATTATGGAGTTAACTGGGCAGGAGGATTTCTCCAGGTAAGACCTTATTCTTTGGTGATTAGTTCACTTATAATTGCAAACCTGGGACTGGTGAGTTTTCGCTCCTCAGCCTCCACCATTGGTGCATGTTCTTCAATCCATGTCTCTACTGTCTTTATCCTATCTTCAGTTACAGGGTGGGTCATAAATATCCTGCTTATGAGACCGGGCTTTCTTTTATCGATTTCCTGAAGTTTCCTAAAAAAATCTACCATAGCCTTAGGTTCATAGCCCGCCCTAGTCATAAAATCTGCTCCTAGGAGATCTGCCTCTTTCTCCTGACTCCTACTATATTTTAACATGGCTAGGAGTTCGCCCAATTGTATGGCTGCGCCTACTGAGCCCCCAGCCGAAGGTATGTGAACCACCATGGCGATGATATTTAGTAGGAAATTGAATCCTTGGAGTTTAGATATTCTCTCTGTAGCATGCCGTGCCTCCACATGACCCATTTCATGTGCCAGTACACCGGCTAACTGTGCCTCATTATCCACATTTTCCAAAAGCCCTCTATATACAAATATATAGCCTCCCGGAAGTGCGAAGGCATTTATCTCATCTTCATCTATTATTTTAAAGGAATAAGAAAATGGACTATCACCTACATTTTGAGCCAGTTTCTGGCCGATGTGATCCACGTATTCCTGAAGGGTAGTGATATGGAGTATATTACATTCCATTTCTACCTCTTTAGACAATTGCTTTCCAATGGACTTCTCGTAACCGATGCTGTAAAGATTAAACTGACCCTTGTTTATTCCACTGGTGGCACATGATGTTGTGAGACACACCATGATGAACAGCAAGGAAAGCTTTAGGATTGTTTTAGTTCTTAAAAACAATCTCATTAATCTTGCCCTTATAAATGTTGATAAGGGGTCCGTAAAATGGTTGAAAGGCGATATCTTCTATTTCTATGGTGCCCCTTAAGGTATCCCCATTCTTAAATACCAATTGTACATCTTCTTTAGTGTCCTCAAGGAATCGGATGGTCTTTAGATTTTCTCTAAGGATGTCTACTGCTCCTGCAGCCGATGTAATAAGAGCAGGTGGAAGGGTTGCCTTACCAGTCAGGTAATCATGGTTTTTCAAGAATATCCGATCTCCATTGGGGAAGGTTCTGGGCTCTTCAGGTCTCATACCAAAGGCGATATTTTCAATCTTCTCCTTCCTGATGTTCAGAATTTGCCCCAATTCTGTCCGGAATCGAATCGATTTATTAAGAATATAGCCCTTAATTTTGTCTCCGTTGATGAGAAACATCTCACCAGTGGCTAGATTGGTGCTTGCCACATAGTCTGTGGGAAAATCCATACGTGCATATGAGGTCTGCAGACTAATTTTTTTATCTAGCACTCTTCCTGTAAGTTTATCTCCGGTTCCAAGCTTTATTACATCTTTATTGCCCTTTCCCCTTATAATTCCTATGAAGGCAAAGTGCGCCTTATTTATTACCTCATCAGGCACTTGGGCCATCCATATATCCCAATTGCCATCGTAGTCTGAATGGAAGACAATCTCTCTTCCGGTGGGGGACCATGCGGGATGGGTGTTTCTGGCCTCATCTGTAATTTGGTATGGTTGCGTTCCGTTGGCATTAGCCACCCATATCTGGGGTTTTATGTCAGCATCACTTTCCCAAGCAGAATAGGCGATCATAGTCCCATCTGGAGAGAAGGAAGGTCTACTCTTTCGATGAGGTGTATCTATGAGTCTATGTACCTCTTTAGTTTTTAGGTCTATTATATATATATCCAAATTTCCATCCTTATCCGATGCGAAGGCAATGTGTCTTCCGTCTTTATGCCAGGTAGGAAAGCTTTCGTTACCAGGTATATTGGTCAGTTTTTCTTTCTTCCCGTCACTTAGGGTAATCATCCATAGATCGGCATCGCCACCCGTCTCTGGAAAGGCAGAATAGACAACCCTTTTTCCGTCAGGTGACCAAGCAGGGTAACTCTCACGCCCTGGATCGGCTGTTAAGTTCTTTTTGCCTGTCCCATCGGCATTCATGATCCATATATCCTGTGTTCCATCCGCCTCAGATACATAGACAATGAGCCTTCCATCAGGTGAATAAACAGGGTTAAAATCATCCGCCTCAGTAGTAGTCAATTGTTTAGGATTAGTCCCATCCACAGAGATTACCCAAATATCCCGATTTTTCTTTCTTTTCTTAAACTTCCCAGCCTTTTTAGAGTGGAAGACTACTTTGGTTCCGTCAGGTGAAAAGGATGGTCGGGCATCATCTTCTGGATAATTGGTGATCTGTTTTATGTTTCCTAGGTCTATTAAAGGCTTTGGTGGTGCTTGTTCAGAG
>DTXE01000459.1 GCA_012962595.1 Syntrophaceae bacterium
AGATGAAAATTTCATAAAAAGGGCATTTGCATATGGAGTCAGGGTGTTTGTTTTCGATTCACGAGAGGAAATCGAAAAACTAGCTAGATACGCCCCTGGCAGTAAAGTGTATATCCGCCTCTCCGTTTCCAATGACGGTAGCGAATGGCCACTTCGTGGGAAGTATGGTGTCGAAGTCGAGATCGCTGTAGATTTACTGTTAGAGGCTAAGAAGCGGGGGCTCGACCCTTTCGGCATCACTTTCCACGTCGGTTCACAGTGCACAAATCCTGCTGCCTGGGTGAAGGCTATAAGGAAGAGTGGAATACTCTGGAATTTAGCAATGACAAATGGTGTAGAAGTGTTGTCACTAAACATTGGTGGAGGATTCCCTATTGCATATACAAGGCCCGTTCCAACTATCAAAGAGGTGGCAGGAACGATTAAAGATACCATAAAAGAGGTTTTCCCCAGAGGTATAAAGGTAATAGTGGAGCCCGGGAGGATGATAGTTGGTGAAGCAGGTTTGCTGGTCGCCACAGTCATAAGTAAAGCAATACGAGACGGACAGAAATGGCTTTATTTAGATGTGGGTGTATTTAATGGGTTGATGGAAACCATCGGGGGAATTGAATATCCTTTCACTGTATCAAAGAAAGGCTCGTTGAGTAAGTTTGTATTAGCCGGTCCTTCCTGTGACGGCTTTGACGTTATATCTGAAGAAGTAGAACTGCCCGAACCCGAGATCGGTGACAAAATCTACATAAATTCAGCCGGTGCCTATACAACGGCATATGCCTCACACTTTTGCGGTTTCCCAGAGCCCAAAACGATCGTTACCTAAGGGTAATTGACGTGCTTTTGTTTCGGGAAAAGGACCCGTTTGCCCCCATAAACTACTCCTATCAGATCGAAGAAATTCTATGCAAGCGGAAAAGTAAGTATAATGAAATAATGGTCCTGAAGAGCCCCCATTTTGGTAAAATGTTAATTCTCGATAATGTGGTCCAACTTACAGAATTGGATGAATATTTTTATCATGAAATGCTGGTACATGTGCCTTTACATATACATCCGTCGTCTAGGCACATTGTGATCATAGGAGGCGGAGACGGCGGAGCCTTGCGTGAGGTATTAAAGCATGAGGAGGTAGAAAGGGTTGTACTCGTTGAAATTGATAGAGAAGTTATTGAAGTCTCCAAAAGTTTCTTGCCCACTCTCTCATCCGGTTTTGGTGATCCAAGGGTTGAGGTGAGAATGATGGACGGTGCCGATTTCATAAAAACCACTGGTGAAGAATTCGATGTCATCTTTGTTGACTCCACGGATCCAGTTGGATATGCCAAATCTCTCTTCACTAACCAGTTTTTTACAGACGCCTTTTCTGTATTAAAACCCGATGGTATATTCGTAGCACAAACAGAATCTCTCCATTTTCATCGTGATTTTGTGTGCAATGTTCAACACAAATTAGCCCAAAAGTTTAAACTTGTAGACTTATATACTATTTCCATCGCTACATATGCAGGCAATTGGTGGACATTCTCTATTGCATCCAAAGAGTATAATCCTAGAAAAAAACCACGGAAGTGTAAGATACCGACTAAATACTACGCCGAAGATGTCCATATTAATGCCTTCCTACCTCAAAGCCTAAAAGAAAAGCTACTCGGTTGACTTGGAAACTGCCGTCCAATGGCCTGAAACACTATATAAAAACCCAATCGCCATAACCCCCACATACATACAAACGTCGCCTAACACGTCGCTCACTTTATTCGCCCAAACCGCCTGTGGCGACTTGGCAGACCCCGAAAACTCTGTACGCAATTGACTTAGGGACCTCAAAACTAAATCATTAAATAAAGGGACTCAGATTATTAACAGGAAATCACTAGGGGGTGGAAGAGGTGGTCTCTGCCGGGAGGAAATCTATGTTCCCATCTCCCAGGATGTAAGGTATCTCTCCTGTTCCGAGGTTAGGGAATCAATCCTGACACCCATGGCATTAAGCTTCATAGTGGCAATCTCTTTGTCTATAAACTCAGGGACAGAATAGACCTTTTTCTCAAGTAGGGTGTAATTTTTGACAATATATTCCACGGATAATGCCTGATTAGCAAAACTCATATCCATAACACTAGAAGGATGGCCTTCTCCTGCTGCAAGGTTTATCAAACGCCCTTCAGCGAGGATATTGATACGTTTGCCATTGGTTAAGGTGTATTCTTCCACATAGTCCCGGATGACTCTGGTCTCCTTGGTAATTTCTCTTAACCCCTCTAAGTCTATCTCCACATTGAAATGACCAGAATTAGCCACAATAGCTCCATCCTTCATCTGAAGGAAGTGTTCTTTGCCTATTACCTTAATATCACCCGTTAAGGTGCAAAAAATGTCCCCTACAGTCACTGCCTCCGCTAAGGGAAGCACCCGATACCCATCCATTACGGCTTCTAAGGCCCTTAGAGGGTCAACCTCTGTGATTACAACATTAGCACCCATTCCTCTAGCCCTCATGGCCAAACCCCTTCCACACCATCCGTAGCCACAGATCACAAATACAGAGCCGGCGATTAATCTGTTAGTTGACCTGATGATGCCGTCTATAGTGCTCTGGCCTGTGCCATACCGGTTGTCAAAGAGATACTTGGTATGGGCATCATTGACGGCAATGATGGGATAGGCCAAGACGCCGGCTTTTGCCATACTTCTCAATCTTATGACACCAGTGGTGGTCTCCTCAGTTCCGCCATATACCCCCCTAATCAATTCCTTCCGTTCGGAATGGATAGTAGATATTAAATCTGCTCCATCATCTAAGGTAACCATAGGTCTTATATCTAAAGCGCTATGTATATGAGCATAGTAACTTTCTCTATCTTCTCCTTTGATAGCAAATACGGGAATCTCATCCTCTTTAACTAAAGAGGCTGCTACATCGTCTTGGGTGCTTAATGGATTGGAGGCACATACCGCAACTTTAGCTCCTCCGGCCTTGAGTGTCTTCAAAAGACATGCTGTTTCTGTAGTTACATGAAGGCAGGCAGCTATTTTTACCCCTTCCAAGGGTTGTTCCTTTTTAAACCTCTCTTTAATAATATGGATAACAGGCATAGATTGACCAGCCCATTCAATTCGCAACCTTCCCTTATCAGCCAAGCCTATATCTTTTATACTATATTTCACACCATCCCTCTTTTAAGTAGCTTGGATTCTTCAATTCCTGCTATATCTTTTAGGAAATCTACCTTGTCCAGTTTTTCCCAGGTGAATTCAGGCTCCATTCTTCCAAAATGACCATAACAGGCAGTTTTCTTATATATGGGTCTCCTCATATTAAGGTACTCAATGATAGGTCCAGGTCTAAAATCAAAGTTTTCCCTTACAATTCTATTTAGCTTTCCTAGGGGAATAACTTCGGTACCGTAAGTATATACCCTAACGGAAAGAGGTTTGGCTAACCCGATGGTATAGGCTACATGAACCTCACATTTCCTGGCCAAGCCTGCTGCCACTATATTTTTGGCAACATACCGGGCCAAATAAGAGGAGCCTCTATCCACTTTGGTGGGATCTTTACCGGAAAAGGCACCTCCCCCATGGTGTCCTCGGCCTCCATAAGTATCTACAATAATCTTTCTCCCGGTCATTCCGCAGTCTGCGAGTGGGCCACCTACTACAAATCTACCGGTAGTATTCACAAAATACTTGGTTTTTCCATCAAGAAGCTCGGGAGATATCACCCTTTTTATAACCTCCTCAATAATACCTTCCTTTAAATCATCATATTTAACTTCAGGTCTATGTTGGGCAGCGATAACTACGGCATCAATTCTCTTAGGCAGGTCATCATCATACTCTATGGTAACCTGGGTCTTTCCATCTGGCCGAAGGAAATCCAAAATATCCTGCTTTCTCACATCTGCCAATCTCTTTGCCAGTTTATGGGCATACCAGATGGGCATGGGCATAAAATCTTCTGTCTCATCACAGGCATACCCAAACATAAGCCCTTGATCTCCAGCACCCTGCTCAGGGGATAGCCCCTTTCCATTAACCCCAATGGCTATATCAGGAGACTGTTTATCGATACTGGTCAGGATTCCACAGGTCTTCCAGTCAAAACCCATGTCAGAATCATTGTAACCAATCTCCTTCACAGTATCTCTGACAATCTCGGGTATATCTGCATAAGCAGTGGTGGTAATCTCTCCAGCCACAATAACCAGTCCTGTAGTACACATGGTCTCACAGGCTACTTTAGCATATTTGTCTTGCCTCAAAATATCATCCAAGATAGCGTCAGATATCTGATCGGCCATTTTATCAGGATGTCCTTCTGTTACCGATTCAGAGGTGTATAGGTAACCCATAGTCTATTCTCCTTTTAAGATTATACTAAAGGAAACTTTGCATATTAAACACAATGAGTCGTCAAGGTCAACAAAAATCTCTAGAATACT
>DTXE01000460.1 GCA_012962595.1 Syntrophaceae bacterium
TGAAAAGTTCAATTTAACGAAATGAGCTTTGAGGATCTTAGAAAGAAAATCATCTTTGCCCTGGATGTCAGTGAAATAGAGGAGGCGAAACGATGGGTAAGGTTGCTCAAGGATCATGTAGGATTGTTTAAAGTAGGCAGCCAATTGTTCACCCATGTGGGGCCGTCTATCATTGATATGATTAAGCAGGAAGGGCGAGATGTGTTCTTAGATTTGAAATATCATGATACCCCATATACCGTGGCTAATGCTTGTAAAGAGGCGGTTAAGCTTGGTGTAGCCATGTATGACCTTCATGCCCTCGGTGGACTGGCAATGATGAGGCAAGCTGTTTCGGCCACCGATACTAAAGCACGAGAAATGGGCATTGTCAAACCCAAGGTTCTGGCGGTTACTATTTTGACTAGTATGGATAAGCAAGATATATTGGATATAGGCATTTCTCATGCCCCTGAAGATGCTGTGCTCAAACTGGCATTGCTTGGAAAGCAAGCAGGGGTCGATGGTGTAGTGGCAGCCCCCCAAGAAGTTAAAATGATTCGAGAAAATTGCGGGCAGGATTTCATAATTGTAACACCAGGAATCCGCACCATTAAGGATCAAAAGGATGATCAAAAGCGGACTCTAACCCCAGATGAGGCCCTAAGAATGGGGGCTGATTTTATGGTCATCGGCCGGCCTATAAGACATGCCAAAGATCCCCTTAAGGTTATAGAGAATATCTTAAAAGATATGGAAGTAGCCCAATGCCAGAAGTCATATGGGGCATAAATCCTGTGTTAGAAGCTCTGAAGGCCCGCCCAGAGGCATTCAAGGAGATAATTATTGCCCGTCCATCAACGCCCCCTTGCAAGAGGGGCGGGAAGATTGGTGAAGGTTTAAATAGAATCCTACAAACTGCCAGAAAGAGGCATATAAGAACAACCTTTAAAGATCGAGGCGCCTTGCCCCATTTGGCTAAAAACCATGGTCATCAAGATATTGTGGCCATTGTGGAAGAATACCGGTATGCTAAAATTGAGGAGATAATAAATCTATACCGAAGTCAAAAAGAAAGGGCGCTAATCATCATTTTGGATGGGATTGAGGACCCTCAAAATCTGGGCTCACTTATCCGCTCGGCTCATGTAGCCGGGGTTCATGGAGTTGTTATTCCTAAGCATCGAGCTGCTCCGGTAACCGCTACTGTAAATAAGGCCTCAGCCGGTGCCTTGGAGCACACTCTGGTAGCAAGAGTAACCAACCTGGCTTCTACTATTAACTATCTAAAAAAACAAGGGGTCTGGATTATAGGCACTACTATGGAAGCCCAGAGGACTATCTATGAATTAGACCTAAGATCAGATGTGGCCTTCGTGGTAGGCAGCGAGGGAAAAGGCATTCGTCCTCTGATAAAAAGGCATTGTGATTTTTTAGTTTCCATTCCTATGAAAGGTAAGGTTTCCTCTCTTAATGTAGCAGTGGCAGGGGCAATTGCCTTATTTGAGGCGGTAAGGCAGCGCCAATCTGCTTTTCAATTGTCAGGCAGTGGCTCATTGTTGCGACTGCTTCCACCAGCGCTGCTCGTGTGCCTTTTTGTAAAGCCTGGATATGAGCCAGTGAAAATTGACATAATGTTTGCAGATATAAGAAATGTCCTTCGGTTGCCAGCTTCAA
>DTXE01000461.1 GCA_012962595.1 Syntrophaceae bacterium
GTGCCTTATGCGTTTATGATCACTTCAGAAATAGGGTACATCCGAATTACCCGGTTTGCTGAGAAGACGGGCCAGGAGCTCGAAGCGGCGTTGGACACCTTAGAGGCGCAGGGCATGCGGAGATTACTGCTAGATCTACGTATGAATTCAGGAGGACTGCTTCCGGCGGCTGTGGCGGTTGCGGAGAAGTTTCTCGAGAAGGGCCAGCGCATGGTGTACACGCGGGGGCGTGGTCCGGGCACGGATGAGGATTATTTTGCAAATCCCTCTCCAGGGGAGAAGCATCCGCGTCTTCCACTGATCGTTATGATCAATCATGGCAGTGCCAGCGCTTCAGAGATCGTGTCGGGGGCGATACAGGACTGGGATCGAGGACTTATCGTAGGGCAGACCAGCTTTGGAAAAGGGCTGGTTCAGGGACAATTCCCCTTGCAGGATGGGAGCCGATTGCTCCTTACGATATCGAGGTACTATACGCCCAGTGGCCGACTGATCCAGCGGCCCTATAAGGGCGAGACACGGGAGGAGTATATCCGGGAGGGATATGAGGATGTGAAACAGAATACCCCGGCGGATACTTCAGGGACGGATCGGCCCGCTTATGCCACCCTTATACTGGGAAGGACGGTATACGGCGGAGGTGGGATTACCCCGGACGTGATCCTGGCCCCGGATCTTCTGACCCCATTTGAGGTGCAGTTGCGGCAGGAACGCGCCTTTCCCCGATATGCCGACCGATATGTGGGAGTGCACGATTCATTCGGTCACGACTTCGGGGTGTTTCTTATGCACTACCAGGTGTCGGATGAGATGTTGAAGGAGTTTGAAGGCTTTGTAAAGGAACGGCTTGTCCGGACTCTAGCGGACAGCGTGGAAGCGCATAGGCGAGTTGTCCGTAGGGGGTTGGAGAGAGCGGTTCTAAGGAGACTGGCGGCGGAGCAGGGGGTTCAAAGAAAGGACAGGGGGCTTAGAGGATCGGGTTTCCTTCCTATTCATGTGCGGTTGCCTTTTGGAGAAAAAGACATCCTATTCAAGTTGTGGCCGTTACAGGAAGTAATGGAAAAACCACTACTAAAGAACTAATATCTTCCATATTGGCCAGGAACTACAGGGTATTGAAGACGCCAGGTAATTTTAACAATCTTGTTGGACTTCCTTTAACTTTACTTCAATTGAACCAATCCCATGAGGTTGGTGTCCTAGAGATGGGGATGAACCGGTTTGGAGAAATTAGGAGGCTCACAGAGATTGCTCGACCAGATATTGGTGTAATTACAAACATCCAGATGGCACATGCGGCAAATTTAGGAGATATTGAGGGAATTATGGCTGCCAAGGGAGAGCTTTTTGAAGGAATGGATGACCGTGGTATCGCCATCGTCAATAGTGATGACCAACGGGTCTATAACCTAGGTACTATGTTTAAGGGGAAAAGGATTACCTTCGGCCTAGGTGTCCCATGTGATGTTTGGGCTTCCAAAATTGAAAACTTGGGAGTAGGTGGAATTGCCTTTACTTTGCATATTATGAGAGAAGATATTAGAATCCATTTGAAGTCACTTGGAATCTATAACCTATATAATGCCTTAGCTGCTGCTGCCGTAGCTGTCGCACTAAATATGGAAATGGAGACCATTAAAGGAGGCATAGAGGACTTCAAACCCTTGAGCAAACGTATGGAAATCCTTGAAATGCCAGATGGTATTAAAGTTATTAATGATTCCTATAATGCCAACCCTGGATCTATGGTGGCTGCTTTAAAGACCCTTACAGACTTGAAAAATGATGGTCGGGGGATTGTGGTCTTAGGAGATATGTTGGAATTGGGAGATGCCTCCAAATCTGCTCACTACCATATAGGTAAATCCATAGCTCAATCCAAAATAGATCATCTAATGGTAATTGGAGACTATGCAGAATCTGTTCTAAAAGGGGCCATGGATGCTGGAATGAGCACACATAAGCTCTTCAGGGGAAGGACACATAAGGACCTCTCACTCAAATTGAAGGAGACCATGAAGGCTGGTGATTGGGTTTTAGTAAAGGGTTCCCGCAACATGCACATGGAGATATTAATAGATGAATTGACCAAGAACTTACAAACCTAAGAGTCAGGGAAGATATGTTATACCACCTTTTATATCCCTTACATGATTATCATGCCATTTTTAATGTGTTTCGGTATATCACCTTCCGGACCGCATATGCAACATTAACGGCTTTAATCATCTCACTTATCTTGGGTCCATGGATTATTAAGAAGCTTTCACAGTATGGGGTAAGACAATACATACGTGAAGAAGGTCCCTCTTCTCATAAGCCAAAAGAGGGAACGCCTACCATGGGGGGGATTCTTATCCTTTTCTCTGCCCTATTTTCCACAGCACTTTGGGCAGACCTAACCAACTACTACATATGGGTGGTTATATTTGTTACCCTTACCTTTGGCATTATCGGTTTTGTGGATGATTATGCCAAGCTAGCAAGGAAAAATAATAGAGGGTTGAGGGTAAAGGCCAAGCTCTTCGTCCAAAGTTCCATTGCTATAGCCGTAGCCCTTCTCTTATATTTTGATCCCAAATTTAATAGCCACTTAATCCTCCCCTTTTTTAAGAAAATCACACCCGATCTCGGTTGGCTTTATGTAATTTTTATCCTGTTGGTTATCGTGGGATGCTCCAATGCAGTAAATCTCACAGATGGATTGGATGGATTGGCTATGGGCTCGCTTGTCATAGCCTATACCACATATCTGGTTTTTTCATACTGCGCAGGGCATTTCAAGATAGCCAACTATCTCCAAATCGCTTACGTAGCCCATTCAGGAGAGTTAGCTGTATTTTGTGGAGCCATGGTAGGAGCTGGTATGGGATTCCTCTGGTTTAATGCCTATCCTGCACAGGTCTTCATGGGTGATGTAGGCTCTTTGGCTTTAGGAGCAACTCTGGGGACCGTTGCTGTAATAATCAAGCAGGAAATTATCTTGCTGTTGGTTGGTGCCTTGTTTGTAGCGGAGGCCCTTTCGGTAATTTTTCAGGTGGGTTATTTTAAATTAAGCCATGGCAGGCGGATATTTAAAATGGCCCCTATCCACCACCATTTTGAGCTTAAAGGTTGGTCAGAACCTAAGATAATCGTGCGGTTCTGGATTATAGCCATCATGCTGGCGCTATTAGCTGTAAGTACTTTGAAATTGAGATGAAGAATAGTGAAGTGCAAGGATATGGTACTCAAGGATAAAAGGGTTCTAGTGGTAGGTCTGGCCAGGACTGGGGTATCTGTGGCAAAATTTTTGAGATGTAAAGGAGCGCATGTTATTATAACTGATTTGAAGCCATCTAATGAACTTACATCTTTCATGGATGAATTAAGAGGCTTAGATATTGAGTTCCAATTGGGAGGTCATGAAATAGATACATTCAAAAGAGTAGATTCCATTGTAGTAAGTCCAGGGGTTCCTCTAGATATTATGCCTATCAAAGAGGCTCAAAAAAATTCTATTGAAATCATGGGCGAAGTGGAATTGGCTTATCGCTTCATTAATACCCCTATTATAGCCGTCACAGGAACCAATGGAAAAACCACCACCACTGCTATCATAAGTGAGATGCTTAAGGCATCTGGTTATAAGGTTTATGTGGGTGGAAATATAGGCTCGCCACTAATCGACTATGCCTCAAGTAGCCAAGATAAGGACTATGTGGTTGCTGAAATAAGTTCTTTTCAGCTTGATGGGATAAGGACATTTAGACCCAAGATCGGGCTTTTGTTAAACATAACCGAGGATCATTTAGATCGATACCCAGGCCTTTTGGACTATGCCCAATCTAAGTCCAGAATATTTATGAACCAAACACCTGAGGATGTGGCCATCTTAAATAAAGATGACCCTCTGGTCATGGAAATAGGAAAGGCAGTTCCTGGAAAGAGAATATATTTCAGCACTCGCCAAGAACTTCAAGAAGGGACATATATAAGGGGAAAATATATTGTATTTAAAAATGGACAAGGTGGTGAGGAGTTATTCGATATAACCAAGTTGAAGATCATAGGTACTCATAATCACGAGAATGTCATGAGTGCTATCCTGACCACTAAGTTGTGTAAATGTGCCCATGAGAGTATTGTAAGAACCTTGGAGGCATTCCAGGGATTAGAGCACAGGTTAGAGTTTGTGAGGACATTGAATGGAGTTACCTTTTACAACGACTCCAAGGGCACCAACGTAGGTTCCGTTATCAAATCTTTAGGAAGTTTTACCCATCCCATCATTCTGATTGCAGGGGGTAAGGATAAAGGAGGAGACTTTTCCCTTTTAAGAGAATTGGTGAAGGAAAAGGTCAAACTACTTATCCTTTTAGGCGAAGCCAAGGAGAAAATCTCTCGATCCTTAAGAGATTTGGTGCCAGACATCATGGTACATTCCTTAGAGGAAGCGGTTAAGGTTGCCTATAACTTAGCCAAATCAGGTGATATTGTTTTATTTTCTCCTGCTTGCTCCAGTTTTGATATGTTCCAGGACTATAAGGAAAGGGGCGATGTATTTAAGAAGGCTGTGAGGGATCTTTAAGTGAAAAGAAAAGGGACATACGACTATACCTTATTTTTTACTATCCTCTCACTCTTGGGCATTGGATTGGTTATGGTTTACAGTTCTAGCTCAGTGATGGCCCTTAAAAGGTTTGACGACAGCTACCTCTTTATTAAAAAGCAGGCGTTGTTTAGCCTTATAGGTATTGCCTTCATGGTTATCTATTCTCTTACTCCTTATCAATATCTGAGAAAACTTTCGTTACCGGTGTTAATTTTAGGCCTGATGTCTCTACTTATGGTATGGATGCCTAGTATAGGTACAGAAATAAGGGGTTCTTCCAGATGGATAAAGATTTTCAATCTTTCCTTTCAGCCATCGGAATTTGCAAAGCTTGCCTTGATCCTTTTTTTAGCCCACTCTCTGGCCAAAAACCACCAAAACATAAAGACGTTTACCATGGGATTTTTCCCTCATTTCATAATTACCCTATTCTTTATTCTCCTTATACTGAAAGAACCTGATTTGGGAACCTCTCTGAATATATTGGTTATCTCACTTACCATGATGTTTGTGGCAGGGGTTAGAGTCCGTTATCTCTTGGGTGTATTTTCACTGGCTATTCCGCTTACGGTGTTCTTGATAATGGGTGAGCAATATAGAATTAGAAGAATCTTAACCTTTCTTAACCCCTGGGAGGATCCTTTAGGACGTGGCTTTCATATCATCCATTCATTCCTGGCCATGGGTTCAGGTGGGTGGTGTGGAGTGGGATTAGGTGATGGTCGCCAGAAGCTATTTTATTTGCCAGAACCTCACACAGATTTTATCCTATCCGTCATAGGAGAGGAGTTTGGGCTAGTGGGGGTTATCATAATTATTAGTCTCTTTCTGATACTTATTGTCAAAGGAATTGGTATCGCACTCAGAGCCCCTGACCTATTTGGATCATACCTCGCCTTAGGTATTACCTTACTTATAGGACTTCAGGCATTTATACATGCAGGAGTGGTTATGGGGCTCATGCCAACCAAGGGATTAACCCTTCCCTTCATTAGTTATGGAGGGAGTTCATTGATTTCGGGTCTGGTATCTATGGGGATCTTGCTTAACATATCTTATCAACGAAGGACATAGGTTAGGAGCAAAGGAGATAGATTTGAGGATTCTCATAGCAGGCGGTGGAACCGGTGGTCATCTGTTTCCAGGGATCGCTATGGCCAAAGAATTTGAGGCCAAGGATCCTCAAAATCGGGTGCTATTTGTGGGTGCCCGGAGGAAGATTCCACATCAAATTCTGAAACAACATGGGTATAACACAAGGGAGGTAGAGTCTGAGGCCATAGTGGGGAAGGATTTGACACATGCGGTATATGCTGCATACAAGGTTTTAAAAGGACTACGTCAATCTTTCTCCATACTAAAGGATTTCTCTCCGCATCTAGTAGTGGGTGTTGGAGGTTACTCCTCTGGACCTATGGTGTTAGCCGCTCACATGTTAAGGATTAAAACAGCCCTTCATGAGCAGAATGTTTTGCCAGGATTGACTAATAGGATTCTTTCAAGGTTTGTGGATAAAATTTTCATATCATTTCCTGAGAGTAAAAACTACTTTTCAGGCAAAAGGACCATTCTTACCGGAAATCCCATTCGTGAGTGCCTGCTTAAGTATCAGGTTTTAAGCCACTCAAAGCGTGGTTTTACCTTATTGATTATAGGAGGCAGTCAGGGCGCTCACCAGGTAAATGCTCGATTTATATCGTGTTTGCCCTATCTTGAAGATCTAAAAGAGAGTCTTAACATTATCCACCAAACAGGAGAAAGGGACTTTGAGTATGTCAGCAACGCATACCGTGACCTACCTTTTGAAAGAAAAATCTTTTCTTTTATTAATGATATGGCTTGGGCCTATGGCCAGTCAGACCTGGTCATCGGGCGGGCGGGGGCAACTACCATTGCAGAATTAACTGCACTAGGAAAGCCTTCCATTTTGATTCCTTATCCATATGCCTCTGATAATCATCAGGAAATGAATGCCAGGGTCTTGGTCAAAAAGGGTGCAGCTCATATGATCCGGAATTGTGATTTGAACGAAAAACGCTTGGCAGATACTATACGGATGTTTTATTACCATCCGCAAACCTTGAAAATCATGGCAAATAAGGCAGCCAATTTGGGAAGAAGGAATGCCTCCAAAGTTATAGTAGAGGAATGCTATAAGCTGGTTAATCCTAAAGGGTAGAGATATATGTATAAAAAGATACAACGTATTCACTTTGTGGGAATTGGCGGTATAGGTATGAGTGGAATAGCTGAGGTCCTTTTGGATCTTGGCTATGAGGTAAGTGGCTCTGATTTAAAAGAGTCAGATATAACTGAACGTCTTAAGACCTTGGGAGCAAAGGTAACCTATGAACACCACCCTAAAAATGTAAATGGTGCTCATGTAGTAGTGGTCTCATCTGCAATTCCACCAGATAATCCCGAATTGACTAGCGCCCGTGAAAAGATGATACCTATTATCCCCAGGGCAGAGATGTTGGCTGAGCTAATGCGGCTCAAATATGGTATTGCGGTATCTGGGGCTCATGGAAAGACCACAGCTACCTCTATGATTTCATCCATTCTGATTGGTAGTGGATTAGACCCCACAGTAGTCATCGGTGGCAAAGTCAATAGTATCGGGAGTAGTGCTAAATGGGGTCGGGGAGAATTCTTGGTAGCCGAGGCCGACGAAAGTGATGGCACCTTTCTCAAGCTTTCCCCCACTATTGCGGTAGTCACCAATATAGACGCAGAACATTTGGATTATTATGGGGATATCTCTGAGATTAAGGAAACCTTCTTACAATTTATGAATAAGGTCCCTTTCTATGGTGTGGTGGTTTTATGTGGTGATGATCAAAACATCCAACACCTAATTCCTAGACTAAAAAGGCGATATATATCCTATGGTCTCACTAGCCATATGGATGTCCAGGCCAAGAACATCGTTCACAGGGGATTAACCACCAGATACACGCTGACTTATCAGGGCAAGGATATAGGTGATATAGAGCTCAACATTCCTGGATTGCATAATGTTTATAACTCACTGGCTGCTGTAGCAGTAGGTATAGAATTAGGTTTAGATGCGAAATCCATTACAAGTGCCCTAAGACAATTCGATGGGGTCCAAAGACGTCTTGAAATTAAGGCTGAAATAGGTGACATTACCATCGTTGACGACTATGGACACCATCCCACAGAGATTAAGGCCATCTTAAATACTGTAAAGACCATATGGCCTGATAGAAGAGCGGTGGTGGTATTCCAACCCCATAGATATTCCAGAACCAAAGCCCTGTTTGAAGATTTCATAACTTCCTTTTATCAGGCTGATGTGGTTATCATCTCTGACATATATCCTGCTAGCGAAAAACCTATTGAGGGTGTGCATGCCAGTCATCTCTTTAGGGCTATCAAAAACTGTGGTCATAAAAACGTCCATTATGTGGGAGATAAGAACAAGATTGCATCATATCTTATAGAGAAGATATTAAGACCTAGAGATGTGGTCCTCACTCTAGGTGCTGGTAACATCTGGCAGGTGGCCAAAACTCTTATAGAGGATATGACTTTTGGACTTAAGCCTTAAAAAGGAATTACTTTCCATATGTTCTGGTAAGGTATTTTTTGATGAACCCATGAGGAATTACACCTCCCTCAAAGTAGGGGGGAAGGCTGACGTTATAGTACATCCTAAAGATGTTCAAGACCTAAGGTGTATATTGAATTTCCTTAAGAATCGAAGGATGCCTTACTATATTTTAGGAAGAGGTACAAACCTGCTGGTTAAAGATGGGGGGATCCGTGGTGTAGTAATCCATTTAGGTGAAGGTTTTAAGGACATACACCAGACGAAGGAAAATGGGAACAAGGTCTTTATCTCGGCAGGCACTGGGGTTTTGCTCAGGGATCTCTTGGCATATTCAGTTAAAAATGGCCTTTCAGGTTTGGAGTTTGCAGCCGGTATTCCTGGAGCCGTGGGTGGCGCCCTTGCTATGAATGCAGGTACTAAATATGGATGTATGGAGGATGTAACCTACTCCATTGCTGTCATGAACCAATGGGGGAAAACTATAAATCATGAGAAAAGAGACCTAGAATTTTCATATAGAAAACTAAAACTTAGGGATGGCGATATCATCTTGGAAGGAATTTTTGAGCTCAAAAGGGCTCCAAAGGAAGAGATTAGACATAAAATAGGTTTGTATATTTCTGACAAAAGGAGGTCTCAGCCACTGAGCTTAGCTAGTTGTGGCTGTATCTTTAAAAATCCTAAGGGTTATTATGCTGGGCAATTGATAGAGGATGTGGGCCTTAAAGGTTATAGAATTGGTGGTGCCATGGTTTCCAACGTGCATGCAAATTTCATTGTTAATGTGGGAGAAGCAAAGGCCCGAGATATTCTGGACTTAATGGCGCTTATAGGAAAGAGGGTAAAGGAGGAAAAGGGTATCGAGCTTGAATCTGAAGTAAAGATCATAGGAGAAGATGCATAAAAAGTTGGACCAAAGATCAAAAATCAAAACAAAAAACAATGATCATATGAAAACATTCATGACCTTCAGTCACAA
>DTXE01000462.1 GCA_012962595.1 Syntrophaceae bacterium
AAAATACCAAATCCCAAATTCCAAACAATGTTTGGTATTTGATGCTTGGGATTTGGAATTTAAATTGTAGGGCATAGCAAAAAAGAAATCCTCCTGCCTTCAAATAAGGGAGCTATTTTCACATGAAAGATAACTGATCCACGATACACGTATCTTGCATCATGCATCATGCATCATGTTTGATTTGAACCACTCTACGGTTTTTGCAAGTCCATCTCGGAAATTGATCTTGGGCTCATAACCTAACAAACTCCTTGCCCTTGAAATATCGGCCAAGGAGTGGCGCACATCTCCCGGTCTTGAAGCGGCATATATAGGTGTTAGGTTTAAAGAATCTAGGTTAAGTAATCGGACAAGCTCCCGGTATAATTGATTGATGGATGCATTCTGGCCACAGGCAATATTAAAGGCCATACCTAATGCCTCCTTTGACGCATACGAGGCCTTAATATTTGCCTGAACTACGTTAGCTACATAGGTAAAATCCCGTGTTTGTTCCCCATCGCCATAGATAGTAGCCATTTGGCCATTTAGTAGGGCCTTTACAAACTTTGGGATTACTGCAGCATATTGAGAGTTGGGATCTTGCCTTGGTCCAAAGATATTGAAGTATCGGAGACTTATGGTTTCCAGGCCATAGATAGAATAAAAGACCTTACAATAGTGTTCTCCAACCAATTTGGTAACAGCATAAGGCGATTTTGGATTAGGAGGCATGGCTTCTGTCAAGGGAGTTATTGGGTTTGCCGAGTTTATTGAGTTTACATGGCCTTTTGGGTCCATTGGATTGACATGGTTTGAGGCAATGCCACCATATATGGAAGAGGAGGAGGCATATATAAAACGTTTTACCTTTGCATCTCTGGCAGCAATAAGCATATTTAATGTACCTGTAATATTTACTTCGTTAGTAGTAACAGGATCATCTATGGATCTGGGGACAGACCCCAGTGCAGCCTGGTGAAGGACGTAATCTACCCCTTTACAAGCCTTGTGGCAGGTGGAAATATTGCGGATATCTCCTTCTATAAGGTCAAAATATATTTGGTGAGTGGGACGAGGGTTAAGGATAAACGACAGATTCTCCTTTTTGCCATTGGAGAAATTATCTAAAACTCTTACCTTTTCACCCCGCCTGAGGAGTTCTTCCACGATGTTTGAGCCAATGAATCCTGCACCACCTGTTACAAGAAACATCTCTTTTTAGCCTTCCCCATTTTTTTATTAGCAGGGGTAGCACACTTACCCATGGGCGTCAATACATATTTCGCCCTTGTGACATGCCCTTTGTTCTTTTACCACCGATAACAAATAGGATAGGACCAGAAAGAGGGGGTGGACATTGGCAGTTGACAATGGTATATATAGTTGACAGTTTGCATATATTGCACGAATCAGGGCTTGAGAAAGGGTGTTATCTGAATATAACGGGAGGTGAAAGTGGCCGAAAGGATACTGATTGTCCACAGTAAATGGGATACCCTGAATCTTTTGAAGAGACTTATTACTGAAAAGACTGAGTATGAGGTAGATATTACCAATGACCCACTTCAAGCTACCACACTACTCAGGGATAAATCCTTCGATGTGGTTATTACAGGCCTAAAGATGCCGGGCAAAAGCGGGTTA
>DTXE01000463.1 GCA_012962595.1 Syntrophaceae bacterium
AAAACCATTTTGAAACGGCCTTGGATACTCCCGCTACACTTTTTCAAGGGCATAAAGCAAAAAAGAAATCCTCCTGCCTATATTGCATTTTCATTCTTCCTTGTGGCCCCAAGGGCCATGAGGGTTTCATATAGAAATACCCTCTTCACTCAAACCTAAATGTCCCTGATTCACCATACATGATACAGGTATCTTCTATTATCTGGTATCTTGCATGGTGTATCTTGCCTAGATAAACTCAACAGATGGGTATTCTCCCTTCTTGGAAACAATCTCTCCTATCAAGAATGCCCTCTCATCCAAGGCATTAAGTCTGGTCAATACATCTTGAACCTGGGCCTCTGGTACCACCAAGATCATACCAATGCCATTATTGAAGGTTCTGAGCATCTCAAAATCAGAGATATTTCCTTCTTCCTTCAAAAAAGAAAATATAGGAGGAATTTCCCAACTTCCTAGTTTGATGCGTGCCTGGCAGGTTTTGGGTAGAATCCGTGGTAGATTTTCTATAATCCCCCCGCCCGTTATATGGCATACACCAGAAATCTTATAATCTCTGAGTAGATTAAGCACTGTTTCCGAATAAATTTTGGTAGGTTCTAATAGTTCATCTCCTATAGTTCGATCTAGTCCTTTTACCTTGTCATGAACCTTCAGTTTGAGCTTATCGAATATAATTTTCCTAGCCAAAGAATAACCATTGCTGTGAAGCCCGGTTGAGCTTATACCTATGAGTCGATGTCCCATGGCAATCTCAGACCCATCAATTACTTTATCACCCTCAACTATACCCACCACAAATCCTGCTAAATCGTACTCTTTTTCTTGATAAAAGCCCGGCATCTCAGCAGTCTCTCCGCCGATGAGAGAACATTTGGCCATATGGCAGCCCACAGCGATCCCTTTTACTACCTGAAATGCTATAGTCGGATCTAGCTTACCCATAGCCATATAATCTAATAAAAAAAGGGGTCTTGCTCCATGGGTCACTATATCATTGACGCACATGGCCACCAGATCGATTCCCACGGTATCGTGTTTATTCATCATAAAGGCTACCTTCAGCTTTGTTCCCACTCCATCGGTGCTGGTCACCAAAACCGGCTTATGGTATTGATCTGTGCCAAGTGAAAAAAGGGCGCCAAATCCCCCTATCTCTGAGAGCACACCTGAGCGGAATGTGGATCTTACCACCGGTTTTATCTGCTCCACAAAGCCTGCAGCCTTATCGATATCTACGCCTGCTTTGGCATATTCTGACTCTGCCATAGAGATAACCTATCAGAAATGTGCGAAAGAGGAAAGGTCTTTTTAGACCCTTTTAGAGCAATTGTCAATGTAATTCTCCGTGGGGTTTTCTGACTTCTCAGACTTATCAGGGCATAGCAAAAAAAAGAAATCCCCTGCCCACATAAGGTTTCGGGGCAGATACGAATTTTATGCCAATAAGGACCGCTTAGCCTTTGTTCTCAACCTTTTATCTTGTCATTTTTACATTAACTCTATTTTTTCTGGTCTTTTGTGAGAAACATTTTAAAATATATAAAAATCCACGTCTAACGCTAATTAAATGAAAGGAATTGCGGTAAATGCTCAAATTATCAATTTGCAAAAATTGTAAACGTCCCTTTTGGACCAGAGGAAACACCTCTAAGTATTGCTCCCCAGATTGCAGAAAGGGCCGAAAGTCACATATGTGGTCTTCAGCCACCGGTGCCAGAAGGCAAAACAGGGAAGAGGTCACGTTTTCTGTAAGATAAAATTACCCCGCCTTTTTAAATATTTAATCAGTTCATCATAGGAAAGGCAATTGAGAAGATTTGATGATTCAAGCCAAGCACGACGGGCTACAGAAATTCCCAGAGAAAGATATTCCATTTGATCTAGAATATGGGCATCAGTTCCGATACCTAAAAATATGCCCTTTTCTCCAGCAGCCCGAGAGTAAATGTCATTCAGGTCTAATCTTTTAGGGTAGGCATTAATCTCTAGAGCGGTATGAGTTTGAGCAGCTTCATTTAGAACTGTTTCTATATTAAGGGCATATGGTTCCCGTTCTCCAAATAGCCTTCCTGTAGGATGGGCAATGAGGTGAACATAAGGATTCCTCATAGCGGATATGATTCGTGTGGTTAATGTAGCCTCATCCTGCTTAAAACCCGTATGAATAGCGGCAATCACCAAGTCCAATTCCTTTAAAATGTCATCTGGATAATCTAGGTTTCCTCGGGAATCAATATCCACCTCGGTTCCACATAGTAGCTTCACAGGGGTATTTTTTTTATTGAATTGCCTAATAGCCTTTACCTTTTTTCTAAGATCCTCTGTGGAAACGCCCCCCGCTACTTTAAGGGATTGGGAATGATCGCAAACCCCCACCCATTTAAGTCCCATTTGGGCAGCCTTATTGGCAATATCCTCTAGGGTACCTTTACCATCACTATATGTAGAGTGTACATGAAGATCTCCTTGTACATCCCCATATTCTACCAGCCTTGGCAGTTTACCTTCTAATGCAGCTTCAATCTCACCCCTATCCTCACGAAGTTCAGGTGGAATATAAGGCAATCCAACTGCCTTAAATACCTCCTCTTCCTCCTTTCCTCCAATACGCTTATCTCCCTTAAATATTCCATATTCACTGATTTTTAATCCCTTTCTCAAAGCCAGCTCCCTTATTCTTATATTGTGGGTCTTGGAGCCTGTAAAATAACACAGAGCGGCCCCAAAACATTCTGGTTCTACTACCCGAAGATCTACGGCAATTCCTTCCTTTGTACGAATACTGGATTTTGTCTCGCCCTTAGCTATGATCTCGTAGGCTTGAGGCAGGGAGGTAAAGACATCCATTACCCTGGTGGGATCGGAGGAAGTGATGAGAATATCGATATCCTTTATGGTTTCCCTCTGACGCCGCACACTTCCAGCCACACTTATTCTATCTATAGGACAGCGTCTTTTTAGCATTCCCAATATCTCCTCTGCCAAGGGCCGAATAATACCCAGGGGGATGCGCTCTTTCCCTTTTTTTACCAACCCTATGCCTTTCAAAATGTTTTCTTCGGTTTTGGCCTTTATACCAGGAAGACCCCTGAGCTTGTGCTCCTTTGCCAATGTTTCTAAATCTTCAATACTAACTACCTTAAACCTCTCAAAGAGAATCTTGGCTGTTCTGGGTCCCACACCTGGAATAGAGAGAAGAGCCACTAATCCCGGAGGTACCTCGTTCTTCAAATCTTCATAGAATCTGAGTGTACCGGTTTCCAATATCTCCCTAATCTTAATAGCCAAATCCTTTCCTATACCTGGGAGTTCATATAACTTCCCTTTTTGTGCCAGGATAGCAATATCTTCAGCCAAATTCTCAATATTCTGAGAGGCCTTACGATATGCCCTGATGCGGAAAGGATTTTCTCCTTTTATTTCTAAAATGTCAGCGATGCCCTTAAACACCGCAGCAATTTCCTGATTTTTCAATTCTTAACCTCCTCTCTAATTAATGGCGCAGATGAATCCTGCTCTCTGGCATGCCTTTATGTCCATAATAAATGTGGACAAATAGGGCATAGCAAAAAAAGAAATACTCCTGCCTGTATTGCATTTTCATATTTCTTTTTGACTGAAGGTCATGAATGTCTCCCCTTTTGGGTGCGTATTATACTCACCCTAATACCTTAAACCAAGAGGGTTTTTATAGTTTTGAAAGATTTCTAACTCTATTTTTGAATGTCATTAAGGGTGTGACGCTAATCAAATTATCATGTAGACTTTTGACAGGTCCCCAGAAAAATGTAAAATACCTTTTAAAACAGTGGGTGGAGAGTTAAATGCCATTGAGAATAGAAGTAGGATTTAGGCCCCATATCAGAGATGCGTTGGGCGAGAAAATCAAAAGGCGCATTGTAGAGGACTTCAAATTCCATGTTACTGGTGTAAAAACTATTTACGTTTATACTATAGATGCCCACTTGACACCTGGCGAGATCCAATTGATTGCCAAGGGCCCCCTATCAGACCCTATCATCCAAGCCTATTCCATAGACCAACCGCTGGCTCAGAACTTCGATTGGGTCATTGAAGTTGGCCTTAAGCCCGGGGTCACTGATAATGTAGGAAGGACTGCTAAAGAGGCTATTGAGCAGCTGTTAAATCGGGAACTGGAAAAAGGAGAGGGAGTTTATACCTCTGTACAGTATGTGATTAGTGGAAACTTAACCAAGGAACAGGCCACATACATTGCAGAGGGTCTACTAGGGAATCCCCTTATCCATAGGTTTAATATCTGTAATAAGTCTTCATGGAATAAAGAAAAAGGAATGGGGGTATCTGTCCCAAAGGTGAGGATAGATGAAAAACCTGAAGTTGCCTATATCAATCTCAATGTAGATGATGTAAATCTTATGAAAATCAGCAGAGAAAGGTTGCTGGCCCTAGATTTGGGAGAGATGAAGGCAATCAAAGGATATTTCAATGATCCGGAGGTCATAGAGAAAAGGAAAAAGGTGGGTCTTAAAGGTGGACCCACTGATGTAGAACTGGAGGCACTAGCCCAGACCTGGTCTGAACACTGTAAGCATAAAATATTCAATGGTATTATCCACTATACTGACGAAACCGGCAAAACTATGATTGTAGATAGTCTATTTGATACCTATATTAAGGGTGCTACCGAGGAGATTCGTAAGGCAAAAGGTAAAAGTGACTTCTGTCTCTCAGTCTTTAAAGATAATGCTGGTGTCATCAAATTCAATGAGCATTGGAGTCTGGCCTTTAAGGTAGAAACCCACAATGCGCCTTCAGCCTTGGATCCCTATGGTGGGGCTCTAACCGGTATAGTAGGGGTGAATAGGGATCCATTTGGTACAGGCCTAGGGGCGAAACTCATATTTAATGTGGATACCTTTTGTTTTGCTAACCCTTTCTATGATAAGCCCATTCCAGCTTCTATTCTCCATCCCAAGCGTATCTTCGAAGGAGTGAGGGAAGGCGTGGAACACGGAGGAAATAAGAGTGGTATTCCCACACTAAATGGAAGCATTGTATTTGATGACCGTTACTTAGGGAGACCTTTAGTTTATTGTGGAACCTGTGGTCTTATCCCGGCACATATCCAAGGAAGGCCATCTCACATAAAACAGGCCAGACCAAATGATCTCATCGTAATGGTTGGTGGTCGAATTGGTAAAGATGGCATCCATGGGGCAACCTTTTCCTCACAGGCCCTTCATGAGGAATCACCTACTGCTGCTGTCCAGATTGGAGATCCTATTACTCAAAGGAAGATGACCGATTTCCTCCTGGTAGCTAGGGACTTAGGGCTATATAACTCTATTACCGATAATGGAGCAGGTGGCCTTTCTTCATCGGTAGGTGAAATGGCCTTAGACACCGGTGGCTTTGAACTGCATCTGGAAAAGGCCCCTCTCAAATACTCAGGTCTCCATCCCTGGGAAATATTATTATCTGAGTCTCAAGAACGAATGACCCTGGCCGTGGATCCCAAGAATATAGACACATTTTTATCTCTGGCTGAGCGAATGGGGGTAGAGGCTTCGGTTTTGGGAAGATTTACCGATACAGGTAAGTTCCATGTCCTTTATAAAGGAGAGATAGTGGCCTACGTTGATATGGATTTCCTCCACCATGGTCTTCCTAAAAAAGAAATGGTGGCCAAATGGCAGAAAAAGGTTTACCCAGAGCCTAACCTTAAACCGCCTTCGGACCTTACATCCATCCTTTATGCCATGCTGTCCAGACTCAATATTTGCAGTAAGGAGTCGGTCATCCGCCAGTATGATCATGAGGTTCAAGGTGGAAGTGTTGTTAAGCCTCTGGTGGGCATCCAAAACGATGGCCCTAGTGATGCTGCAGTATTAAGACCCCTCCTTGATTCCTGGGAAGGGATTGTGGTCTCAAGTGGTATATGCCCTAAATACAGTGATATAGATACCTACCACATGATGGCCTGTGCTATCGATGAGGCCGTCAGAAATGCCATTGCTGTGGGTGGAAATATAGACCACATGGCAGGTCTTGATAACTTTTGTTGGTGTGATCCTATTCAATCCCATGACAATCCAGATGGTCAATACAAACTGGCGCAATTGGTTCGGGCAAATCAGGCACTTTATACTTATACCAGGGCTTACGGAATTCCATGCATATCCGGCAAAGATAGTATGAAAAATGACTACCGTATGGGAGATACCAAAATTTCTATTCCCCCTACGGTCTTATTTTCGCTTATTGGAAAGATTGAGGATGTAAGACGCACCATAACCATGGACGCCAAGGAGCCCGCCGACCTGGTTTACATCTTAGGAACTACTTATAACGAGATGGGGGGTTCAGAGTATTATGCCCATCATGGGTTTGTAGGGAACAATGTTCCCCGGGTAAGGGCTATAGACGCCAAACGCCTTTACCAAAGTCTAAGCCAAGCCATTTATCAAGGCTTGGTTGCTTCCTGCCACGATTGCTCTGATGGTGGATTGGCCGTTGCCTTGGCAGAGACCTCCTTTGCTGGTGGATTAGGTATGGAGATAGACCTAAGATCGGTGCCCACTGTGGACATAAGCCAAAATGATATACTTCTTTTCTCTGAATCCCAGAGTCGATTTATAGTGACCATCAAACCTGAATTAAAAAGGGAATTTGAGGATGTTATGGCAGGAAACGTTTTTGCCGAGATAGGAAGAGTGACCTCTGATGAAACGTTTAGGATAACGGGATTGGAGGGGGATACTATAATTAAAGCCAGTATTTATGAACTGAAAGAAAGGTGGAAAAAACCCCTTATGGGTTTGTGAGCTTTATCTTTCCGCTAGTCTAAAAGAGTGAGTTTTACACGTGCCGTTCCTTTATGAAGCATATCTAGTTGTCTCGCTGCTTCGTATGATAGATCAATAATTCGTCCCTTCTCAAATGGTCCCCGATCATTAATTCTTACTACCACCTTTTTCCCGTTGTCCAGGTTGGTGACCCTCACTCTGGAGCCCAGAGGAAGGGTTCTATGGGCCGCTGTTAGGTTATACATATTGTACGTTTCTCCACTGGCGGTTTTTTTACCATGGAAATCCTTACCATACCAGGAAGCAATCCCTTCCATTTCACGGTCTCTAAAGGGATAGGTTGTTACTCCCACAACCCCTTTTCCGACTTTAATGGTCCCTTTGACGATCAGTTTTGTAGTTTTGTAGGTCCCTTTGGCTGTCCATTCAATGGGTTTTGTTACCACCTTGGTTGCCCCACATCCCATAGTGAAAACCATACAGAATGCAAAAACGAAAAGGTGTCTTTGGAATGTCACTTTTAGCTTGTCCTGATATTCTCCGTGGTGGGTTAAGGCTGAAAGCCGAACCATAAATATAGAGACAATCATAAATAAGTAGAGAAATCAAGAAGTTTAGATGATGATCCATGGCTATGTGGCTAGGCACTCAACTAAGCGTTGAACTCAGTAGGGGTTTGTGCTAAGTATTGGTCAAAAGCGTCCTTACCAAGTATTTAGGAATAATTATATTATGCATGAGGTTCAAAAGAAAGGAAGCCATGGCGCATAGATTGATAAAGGATTTAAAGGTCGGTGATACGGTTGATCAATATTTTCTGGTCAAGAGGAAAGACCTAAGAAAAACTAGAAGCTATGATGAGTTTATTAACGTTGTCCTTACGGATGTGAGTGGAGATATCAGAGGAAAGATATGGAAGGAAAGGATCCATCTAGGCACCCTTTTCAGACAGGGTGATTTTGTGCGGGTTAAGGCAGCGGTGGATCAATATGGGGAGTATCCCCAACTCATCATAGAGGATATAGAAAATATTAATAAGCTCAAAGAAAGGGGCAGGTTCACAGGCTTTGAATTATCCCTGTTAGTTCCCAGAACAAGTTATGATGTGGATGAACTCTATCAAAGACTTATGGGCATCATTGAGAAAGAAATTGATATTAAGTCCCTGAAATATGTGACCGAAAGGATTCTTATAAAATATAAGAAGGAATTTAAGGAATGTCCTGCAGCTAGGCTTTACCACCACAGCTATCTGGGTGGTCTTATCGAACATACCTATTTTGTTACTAAAGGGGTAATGGCATTGATGGATAGTTATGGTGGTTTCAACAGAAGCCTTGCCATATGTGGAGCCATTCTTCACGACATAGGTAAATTGAGAGAGATACAGAGCCCTGCCATCTCTCTCCACACCTATGAGGGAGAACTCCTTGGACATATGCTATTAGGTAGGGATATACTTAGAGAGGAGAGTGTGGATATAGATTGGGAGGATGAGAGGCTCAAATTCCATCTTGAGCACATAATCGTCTCCCATCATGGCGAGCTGGAATTCGGCTCCCCCGTTATGCCCAAGACTAGGGAGGCATTACTTATTCATTTCTGTGATAATCTAGATGCCCACATGAATATGTTTAATAACTACCTAAGGCTCGGTGGTGAAGGTGAATTTACCGAATGGCACCCAGTTTTGAAGAGAACCCTATGTAAGAGTGATTTCAATGACATCGAGG
>DTXE01000464.1 GCA_012962595.1 Syntrophaceae bacterium
GCAATTCCTTATCTTTTGGTATCATCTCTTCTATCTTATTGACAGCAGATATAATTGTAGTATGGTCCTTTCTTGCAAAACCTTTAGCAATCCTTAAGAAGGAAAGATTCATTAATTTACGACATAGATACATAGCTATATGCCGAGGATAGGCTATATTCTTACGCTTATCTCTGGACAGCAGATCTGACACCTCTATATTAAAAAAATGGGCCACAATCTCTTGAATATCTCCCAGAGAATATTTGTAGTCTGTTTTAAAATCCTCTTTAGGGGATTTGATATCCACGATGAGTCCCCACCTAAACCTGGATATTAAGAGCCTATTAAGGTTTGGTATTTCCTGAGGATATTGAGTTCCAGCTATGGTAATCTGTTTTTGAGAACCATGCAATATATCAAATATATAAAGAAGATCCTTTTGAGAGCCCCTTTTGACCGCCAAGAATTGTATGTCATCCAAAAGTAATACATCCAATTTAATAATACTCTTTGGGTATTTGGGAAAATCCTTCACAGAAAAATATTGTACTTTGAGGGGTGTATTCTCACTGATGTAATTTCTTATTGCATGGAGAAGATGTGTTTTACCTGAACCTACCTCACCCACTATAAAGAGTGGACTGAAGTTTCCAGGGTTTAAGGCGGCGACCAAGGAGGCCTTGTACGCTAGCTCATTATCCCTTTTGACTACAAAATTATCAAAGGTGTACTTCTTGTTTACACTAATAGACATTCCATAATCCTATTTACCGCCCTTACAGCGGAAGAGTCTTCTGGCAGTTGAATCAAAGGCCTTTCTATGAGATCATACTCAGATATCATAGCATCTTCAGGGATGGTTTCCCATAGAATAAGACCTAATCTTTCAGCCTCGGCAAGAAGGTGATGGGACAGCCCCCATATGACCCGATCCACAATTATATATTGTTTTTTGACAGATAATTCAAGGTCAATCACTAAATCCTTCACCTTTTTGGCGCTCCGTATACCACTCATAGAAGGATCAGTAGTTATCAACAATATATCCACATCCCGAACTATACTTCGACTTAAATGCTCCATCCCTGCCTCGTTATCAATCACTACATAAGCATAATTTTCCGTTAGTAAGTCTAGATATTTCCTAAGGATATTGTTGACGTAACAGTAGCATCCTCTGCCTTCCGGCCGTCCCATGGTCAGCAGATCAACCCTTTCAGACTCCACCAGGAGTTCATGGAGTTTAAGCTCCAAATATGTCTCCTTGGGGATCCCTGCAGGTAGTAGATCCCGACCTTTGAGGAAGGTCTCCTTCATTGAGCCGATAGTTACAGATGGTGTGAGTCCTAGGGGCTGAGCCAGATTAGAGCTGGGATCTGCATCTACTGCTAGGATAGCACCATCACCCCTATTCTTGAGATATCTAATAATAAGAGCTGCCAAGGTAGTTTTGCCTGTTCCTCCCTTGCCGGCTAAGGCAATTACCATGCTCAAGTCACTACCCCCTCATTAGTTTGGGCTCTTGCAATGTTTGTAGCCTCCTGTTCGCTTTTGGAAATTCTGCTTCATTGGTATGTGGGAGAAATAGGGCCGCCACATATTTCTCCATAAAGGGATGGTACTCGCTTAATTCTACATTGGTCATCATCTTGGCAATCCTTTCGGCATCATCCACCATATGCCTACAAAAACAGATGGCCTTAGCCCCCAGCAGAGAGCCATTACCTATGAAGAGAAATTTCTCTAAGGGTAACTCGGGTAGGAGCCCTATGAGGATAGACCTCTCTAGGTCGATAAAATTACCAAAGGCGCCGGCAATAATAATCTGGTCTAAGTCAGATGTCTTAAGCCCGATGCTTTCTAATAGAGCAGCACAGCCTGCATACACGGCAGCCTTTGCCCTTATCAGGTTGTCGATATCTGGCTCGCTAATAACGATGTCCTGGTTGATCTGGGTGTCATTGGACCAAGCCAAGACATACTCATAGCCATACTCACCTTTTCTAATGCGATTTGTGGGCAAGTCAGTGTTAAACTTACCATTTCTGTCGATCACCTGGGCTTGGAGTAGTTCAGCCAGCACATTGATTAAACCAGAGCCACATATTCCCTTAGGCTTGACTCTACCAATGGTAATTATCATGGGTTCATAGGTAATTGGGTTGATGCGGAAATCCTCGATAGCCCCGATAGTGGCCCTCATACCATGGCGGATACCACTACCCTCAAAGGCCGGTCCAGCGGAGCAAGATGCGGTTATCAGCCATTCAGAATTTCCAATAACTACCTCTCCATTGGTTCCGATATCCATATATAAACTCAGGGCGCTCTTTTTATAAATACCTGATGCCAATATCCCAGCTACTATATCCCCCCCCACATAACTGGCTACTGAGGGAAAGGTATATAGTTGCACGTGTTCATGCACATCAATACCTAAATTGATTGCCCTAACTGGGGGAATGTAGTTGGTAACCGGGGTATATGGAGATTCTCGAATATACTTAGGATCCAGACCACATAGGAGATGGGTCATAGTGGTATTTCCTGCCGCAGCCATATATGAAATGTGGTCTACACCTATTCCTGCTTTCTTCAAAAGGTCCTTAATTATATGGTTAATAGTAAAAACAATCTTCTGCTGTAGCCTTTCTAGCCCTCCCGACCTCTGACTATAGATGATTCGGGTAATCACATCATCTCCATAGCTGATCTGTGCGTTGTAATCAGAAGCTTCAGCCACGGATTGGCCCTCATTTATGTCCAACAGTTGGCCGCACACTGAGGTGGTACCAATATCTAAGGCGATGGAGTAATGTCTTTTGGTGGTATCTCCGGATTCTACTCGAATTAACTGGGGGTTTTTGGGCCCTCTTAGTTGTTGCATTCCTTCCTGAGGATGAACCCTGGCCTGAATTACGGTTGCCGTTACTTCCCAATTAGAGTGGCGTAATACATGGGGTAATGCATGGAGGACTGGGAAGTCCACGGTGATAGGCTCCAAATGATCCTGCCTTTCTGAGGAGTGGAATATATGGTTCTTAGGCCTTTCAAGACACTCCCCAAGGAGCCTTTTTCGCAAAGACACCAGAAGGCGAGAAAGGTCAAACCTCCTGTCTTGAGAGCTCGGAGGATCTACCCTAAGGAGGTATTTGCACACTAGTGGATCATAGCACCAACCCTCCACCAAATCTTCTAATACCTGATAGGAAAGGCTCCGTCCACCTATCTCCTGCTGCCGGACCCTTTCAAGGACCCTCTTGTCCAAATAGGACTCTACAGGAACACGTACCTCTAAATCATCAAGGATTGTGGTCTGACAGGACTGCCTATAGCCCTGATCATACTGTGCTTGAGACAGCCCCTCACCCCTTTTGCTCTCTACCCTTCCTTTTTCAATGAAAACCTTACATTTTCCACAAATCCCCTCTCCCCCACAGGAGGCATTTATGTACACACCTGCAGCTATAGCTGCCTGAAGAAGGTTTTCTCCCTTAGCAACAGAAATCTCTATATTATAAGGGAGAAACCTGACCTTTTTTCTTTCCATGTTATTTACAAAATCATTTTAACACAAAATACTGCCCAGTGAAAAGGGGGATTGGATTTATTTAAGTTATGGACTATTATACAAACTCTTTGAGGGAACTCCAGGTGGGGGCCTCATTGATTTTTCAGCATGGTTCTGGTATAGATAGCAAGATTATGGAGAAAGGTATTTTTATACTTCTGGTTTTTTTGGGAGTCCTTGCGGTATCAAAATTACTATTTGCCTTGTCTACCGGACTCTGTTCTCCACTTACAGGAGGGGCACTATTTACCACTACCCACTCATCCAAGATTCAAAAGATATTGGATAGTGTACTAATGAAACCAGGCCAGATAGTTTATGATCTGGGTTGTGGGGATGGAAGATTTCTGGTGTCCGCCTATAGGAGATACGGCGTAAGGGCCATAGGGTATGAAATAAATCCTTTGGCTTATCTTCTGGCCAAAATGCGAGTCTGGCTTACCCATTCAAAGGTGGATATCTATTATAAAGATTTCTGGAAGGTAAACCTTGGGGATGCTGACATTGTATTTTGTTATCTGTTTCCGGATGTTATGGACAGATTAAGAGAGAAGCTTACTCAAGAACTTAAGTTAGGCACCCAGATTATAAGCTGTAATTTTGCAGTTCCCGGCTGGCAACCGGATAAGATCCTTAAGGCCGATCACTCCATACATATAGATCCCATCTACATTTACACCTTTGGCATATGAAATTTTACCCTTTGATTTTTATTTTGGCCTATGGCATAATGAGTTCGCTTGAAAGTCAAGGTATTAACGTATCTGGAAAAGCGGAAGATATTAAATTCTAAAGAGATAGACCGGAGCACCTTGGTTGCCTACGGCAATCTCTACCTTGAAAAAGGCGCGGTAAACGATGCCCTAGATTTTTTTGAGAAGGCTCACTTTGAAGAGGGGATAAGGAAGATTCGACTTTTAGGTCTTAATGAAGGCGATGTATTCATTTTTAAAAAGGCAAGCAAGATGCTCAAGATAGAGAATTCAAGGGACGATTGGAATAGGGTAGGAGAAAAGGCCTTGGAATTAGGTAAGTTCCGCTATGCTGCAATCGCCTTTGAAGAAGCAGGCAATGAGGAAAAGGCCCAAGAGCTTAGAGGATATATGGGAAGGGAGTAATTGGTGGACATCTTCCAAAAGATTGCGGAGCAGCGAATCAGGCAAGCCATAGAAGACGGTGAGTTCGATAACCTTCCAGGCAAAGGGCAACCCTTACAATTAGAAGATGATGGTCATATTCCTGAGGATATAAGGATACCTTATAAAATCTTAAAAAATGCCAACTGCTTACCACCGGAGCTAGAGATTAAGAAGGAGATATTAAGGCTAGAGGATATGTTAGCAAATATGCCAGATGAAAAGGAGAAATATCTCCAGATGAAAAGGCTCAATTTTTTGATTATGAAGTTAAATATGCTGCGGAAGGTGCCCATTGACCTAGAGGAAAAGCAACGATATTATGAAAGACTTGTGCAGAAATTTTCTACAAAGAAATGATAAGGAAAAGCTCTGAAAAACCCCTTTCAGAGCCCTCATAAGGAACCGTGTATGAATGATAAGAAACTCATCTCCTTTGACCTGGATGGGACCTTAGTTGATCCCGAATTTAATGAATGGGTTTGGGGTTACGGTATCCCCGAGTTATATGCAGTTACCCACGGTATAGATTTTCAAAGGGCCAAAGAATGCGTGATAAGGGAATATAATCGCATAGGGGATGGGTCTATAGAGTGGTATGATATAGGTTACTGGTTTAAATTGCTTGGGCTCAACGGAAATTCAAAGGAACTCATGCTTAAGTTTAAGAATAAGATAAGGGTGTATCCTGAGGTCCCACGTGTGCTGGATAATCTCAACAGGAAATATGATCTTATTGTGACCTCCAATGCAGCCAGAGAATTTCTAGAGATGGAGCTTACCTCAATGGGGCTCGGTCATTACTTTAAACAGACCTTTTCCGCTACATCTGATTTCAAACAGGTCAAGAAGACCCCAGAGTTTTATGAGAGAGTATGTAAGCTCATGGAGGTTAGGCCTTGTGAGGTAATTCATGTAGGTGATCACTGGGAGTTTGATTATCTTACACCATCAAAACTGGGTATGTGTTGTTTCTTCATTGACCGCCACGGCCATTCTCAGGGAGAATTTGTTATTAGAGACCTAAAGGACTTGGAGCAAAGGATTAGGTAGAGACATGGAAGACTTAATCGAGAAATTGAAGCTCACTAATGGCTTAATAGTGGAGTTTTGGGACAGGTCAGGAAGGGACAAATGGGGTCTATGGACTGTACGCCTCTTTGTAAAAAGCACCGTTTCCATTAAAGAGGAATATTTCAGCGATCTTACAGATAGCCAAAGACAATACCAAAGGGCCCTCAATACATTTGGAACCGAAATAATCTACACCCATGAGAAAACTAGGGCCCATGTCCCGGAAGAGGATAGAATCACGGTATTTAATAGAATAACCCAAAGATTTAAAGACACTGTCATTAACTATCTTTCTAAAGAGGATTTTCCTAAGAAATTCATTCTAAAGGAGGTATTTTCCAGGGCCTAAGCCCTCTCTTCCTTAAGAAAGCCCTTTGCAATTTCAGTTAACTTTTTCAGATGATTATCGATTTTTGCGTTGAGTGTCCCTTCTTCATATGTTCCATCTTCCCCTTTGGCCCCAGCCTTTATACCGGTGAGTATCTCCATACCCTCATCCACTGTTTGGATGGGATAGATATGGAAATCCCCCCTTTTTACCGCCTCAACCACCTCCTTTTTTAACATAAGGTCTTTCACGTTAGCCTCGGGAATAATTACACCTTGGTTTCCCGTAAGGCCCTTAATCTTACAGATAGCATAGAAGCCTTCTATCTTGGGTGTAACCCCACCGATAGCCTGGACCTCCCCCCTTTGACTTACAGAGCCAGTAACAGCCAAATTTTGGGAAATTGGTGCATCTGCAAGGCAGGAGAGGAGGGCAAAAAGCTCTGCCGCCGATGCGCTATCCCCTTCAACCATGCTATAACTCTGTTCAAAGCAGAGACTTGCTGATAGTGCCAAGGGTTTATCATGAGCATACTTCCCTTTTAGGTAGCCACTTAGAATCATGACCCCCTTTGTGTGGATACTTCCGCTCAACTTGGATTCTCTGTCAATATCAATAATTCCCTCTTTCCCCATAGATATGCTGGCGGTTACCCTTGCAGGCCTGCCAAATATATAATCTCCTAAGTCATATATTTCTAAGCTGTTGACCTGGCCAACGATAGATCCCTCAGTCTCTATCTTTATGATGCCCTTTTCGATAAGTTCTTGGATTTTTTCCTCAAAGAGATTTGAGCGGTATACCCTTTCCTCTATGGCTTTATCCACATCCTGGGCGGTTATATAGGGCCTTTGCCTTTCTGTGGCCCAAAAATTGGCCTCTTTAATCACATCTTCCATCTCAGATAATCGTAAGGTGAGTTTCTCTTTATTGCCTGCGATCTCCGAGCCATATTCTATGAGTCTGGCCACACCGCCCTTATCTATATGTTTTAAGTTCCCCGTTTTGCAAAAGCTGGAGATATAAGAAGTGAGTTTTTCAATTGCCTCTTTGTTGCGGTCTATGCGGTCATCTAAATGGGCCTTTACCTTAAATATCTTGTTAAACTGGTCATCCCATATATAAAGGAGGTGATACAAATAGGGATTTCCAATGAGGATGATCTTCATTTCTAAGGGAATAGGCTGTGGCTTTAAGGTCTTGGTGCTGATGAGCCCATATTGCTCTACCAGGTCCTCAATTCCTATCTCCTTACTTTTGATGGCCCGCTTTAAGGCATCCCAGGAGAAGAACCATTTGAGTATATCCATGGCATGCATTATGAGGTACCCTCCATTGGCCCTATGGAGGGACCCTGGCTTGAGAAGGGTGAAGTCAGTAAATAATGCCCCAAACTGAACCCTCCTCTCTATCCTTCCAAATAGATTAGGATATGTGGGGTTACTCTCGATAACTACTGGAACCCCCTCCGTCTCTGAATTGTCAATAAAGACATTCACCTTATATCGAACAAATGATGGCTCGGGGTGTGGCATGGGAAATGGTGGGGCCTCTGAGGGAGGTTTTTTCTTAAAGTCATCAATGTTTTTTATGATGTCCTCCTGAACGTCATACAAGTATGTGGCAATATGGGGGTTGCCCTGATATTTCTCTCGGAGCTCCTGTATCAAATCACCCACTGCATATAAGGTAATTTGCCTGTCTAATGCCCTCTCCTTTTCAGCAAGGTCCCTTTCCATCCTCCGGATCTTTCTTATGGCTTCATTCATCTCTGAGTGGAGCTGTTCACTCCTCTTCCTTAAATCCTCTTTCTCTGCCTCGCTCATAGCCCTCAGCTCCTCATCAGGTAAGGGCCTTCCATCCTTGGCTGGAACCACAACCATGCCCGTTTGCGTCATGTTGAGAATAAACCCCTCTTGGCCGGCCTTTTCCCTCAGCCCCTCGATGATTTTAGTCCTCTCTTGATTAAACTGTTTATAGAGATCCTCCCTTTTTCTGGCATACTCATCACTCTCAAAGATATCGGGTATCTGCTTCCTCAAGGTATCGATCAATTCTTCCATGTCCTTTTTGAATTCCTTACCTTTGCCCGGAGGAAACCATAGTGCCTTTGGATTCTCTGGTTCCTTGAAGTTGTGAACGTAACACCAATCAGGGGGCGTCTTCTTAGTAGCCGCAATCTTGTCTAGAAAGGATTTGATAAGACGGGTCTTGCCGGTTCTGGGAGGCCCAGCCACAAATATATTGTAGTCCAAATCTAAGATTTCCGTACCAAATTTAAGGGCACTTAAGGCCCTTTCCTGCGCTACCACAGCATCCCCCATAGGAAGGATGTCCTCCGTGGTTTCAAAACCTAAGCTATCGGGGTCACAGATTCCCCTCAACTCCTCAACAGGCACCTCTTTAAACCTACCCATCCCCTCTTCCTCTTATGTGTTAACTATA
>DTXE01000465.1 GCA_012962595.1 Syntrophaceae bacterium
ATCCTACCTGAAGGCCATTAGGGCACGTCCCAGTATGTTAGAACTTATGGGGGTATTTGCAGGCAAGTGGCCTAACACACTTGTCTTCCAGCCAGGAGGGGTTACATGTAGTATCGACACTTCACGCCAAACCAAGGCCTTGGGACTATTGAGGGAGTTACAGAATTTTGTAGAAGAGACTCTATTGGGATGTGGGATTGATAGATGGTTGGAGAATAAAAGCCTGGATGATTTGGAGAGTTGGCTAAAAGAGTCACATCATCAGGATAGCGATCTAGGTATTTATCTGAAATCCGGCAGAGAATTAGGGTTGGATAAAATCGGTCAAGGCCCAACTCGATTTCTATCATATGGGGTATACGAATTGCCTGAGGGTGGAACCTGGCTTCCTGGCGGCTATTATGATCAGGGGTTTTTTTCTTTTGATGGGCAAAAAATTGCTGAACACATTAAATATTCTTTCTTTGAAGGCTATGAAGGTGGCATTCATCCCTCTGAGGGTATGACCCAGCCTTATGTAGATAAGAAGGGGGCTTACAGTTGGGCCAAATCTCCTCGCTATGACGGTAAGGTAGTTCAAGTAGGGCCTTTGGCCAGAATGATTTTGGATAAAGACCCCTTGATTTATGATATCTTCAGTAGGTGGGGACCAAGTGTTTTTTTAAGGGTTCTAGCAAGGCTTCATGAGGCGGTGAGATTAGTAAGACAGGTTGGAATTTGGATAAAAGAGATAGATGAGCGGAAGGCATTTTACAAGAAGCCTAGGGTGCCTACAGAAGCAAAGGGAATAGGTCTTACGGAGGCTTCCAGAGGAGCCCTTGGCCATTGGATTGTTATCAAGAATGGTAAAATTGAAACATATCAAGTAGTAACTCCTAGCGCCTGGAATCTGTCTCCTAAGGATTCACTTGATCAACCTGGGGCCTGTGAGCAGGCGTTGATCGGAACCATGGTTGAGGATGTGAATAATCCGGTGGAAGTTGGACATGTGGTTAGGTCCTTTGACCCCTGTCTTGTGTGTAGCGTACATATGCTAAAGAAATAGCCCCTAAGTATCTATTGTGAATGTCATTAGTCAACTGATGACTAATGACCGGTGACGTTGCCTATAATAGAGGTACTAGATGAAGAAAAGGGCAAGGGATATAGATGTATTTAAGAAGATAATCAGAGCAATAGATGAGGAGATCTTGCTTATCTCCAAAGATCATAAGGTTGTTTGGGCAAACCAGAAGTCAATGGATCTGTATGGATCTAAAATTCTGGGTAAACCATGCTATCAAGTAACCCATGGCTTTGACTTTCCTTGCCAGGGACCTTTTGATATATGTCCAATGCGTGAGTGTCTAGATCTGGGTAGAAGTAGCTCTGCAGTGCATGTCCATTCTGATAAGTATGGTAATCAGCGCCATATAGCGATGACTGTCTATCCTATAAGGAATGGACAAGGTGAAATTACAGAATTTGTCCATATTGCTAGAGACATAACAGAGAATGTAACCCACCACCAAATGGAAGAAAATATGTGGCAGGAAATTATCCAGACTATGGATCGTACCTATGCAGAATTAGTTGCCAGTCAGATGGAACTAGAGAAGGCAAAGGCAGAACTAGAGGAGAAGGTAAGGGAAAGGACGCGCCAGTTACAGAAGAAGACTGAGGATTTAGAACAAACTGCCAGGCGATTGGAGATAGTTAATAAAGAGCTCATCAAATCAATTCAAGAATTGGATGATTTTACCTATGTGGTATCCCATGATCTTAAGGAGCCACTTTTGGGCATCGGAGGGTTTGGTAAGTTACTTAAGGAAAGGTATGAAGATATACTGGATGAACGGGGAAGACATTACCTTGATGTAATATGCAGGTCAGCATTTAAGATGAAAAGGCTGATCGAAGACCTTCTGGAGCTTTCTAGGATTAGCCGTTGGAAAAGGCGTTATGAGGAGGTAGACTTGAATCAGCTTTTAACCGAGTTGAGACAGGAGTTAGAATTTAGCCTGCAAAGGAGAAATGCCAATCTTAAGATTCTACCCCTTCCTACTGTTAGATGCCATGCCACGACAATTGCTCAGGTATTTAAGAACCTTATCATAAATAGTATTAGATATAATGATAAGGAACAACCTCAAATCGAGGTAGGATGTAGTGATGAAACCGATGAGGAATTCAAATTTTATGTAAAAGATAATGGGAAGGGAATTCCTGAAAGGTATCATGAGAAGATATTTGATATTTTTCAGCGCCTTGAACGAGATGATAATGAAGGGACAGGTGCTGGCCTGACTATCGCAAAGAGGATAGTGGAATCTCATAAAGGTAATATCTGGGTGCAATCTGAGGTAGGGAGAGGATCTATTTTTTACTTTACCATTCCTAAAAAGGCTGACGAGAGCCAACAGCCAAATTAAGTAACCAATGACCATTGACTAATGACGTTAAATCATGTCGACCGGACTATGACCAATATCAAGCTCTTGAGGAAAGAGGATATATTTACCCAAGACCCCAAACCATGGCATAGTAACTATCTATCCATGTATTCCAGTGTCTTGGGTGGAGTGGTGAAGGACCCTTTGCTAATGACCATACCCATAGATGATCACATGGTACATCGCGGAGATGGTGTGTTTGAGGTTATCAAGTGTAAAGAAGGTAAAATCTACCAGTTAGATAACCATCTAGAGCGCCTTAAGAAATCGGCTGCGTCCATATTTCTTGCTTTGCCTAAGTGTTGGAAGGATATTAAAATTATTATAAATCAAACTATACGTTATGGGGAGGAAAGGAACTGTCTTATCCGGCTCTTTATTTCCAGAGGACCAGGGGGGTTTACTATTGATCCATTGGAGTGCCCAGAAAGCCAATTATATGTGGTGACCACAAAAATTCCCTCTTATGCTGAGAAAACCAAAAAGGGGGTTTCCATAATTACCAGTAGTGTACCTATAAAGCCCTCATATTTCGCAAATATTAAATCCTGTAACTATCTCCCTAACGTGTTGATGAAGAGAGAGGCAATAGCCGCTTCAGTGGACTATTCTATAGCCCTTGATGAAAGAGGTTTTTTAGCAGAAGGTTCTACAGAAAGCATAGGTATAGTTTCCAAGGACCTGATACTAAAATTTCCCAAATTTGACAGGGTATTGAGAGGAATCACTTTAAGCCGAGTGTATGATTTGGCTTATGATTTAGTCAGAAAAGGAACCTTAAATGAGGTTTTATTTTGTGATATCAAAAAGGAAGAGGCTTATGATAGCAGGGAGATTATTTTGTTGGGAACCACATTTGATATTTTGCCTGTTATTCAATTTGATGGCCATAAGATAGGCAATGGTACCCCTGGGAAAGTTTATAAAGGGTTAAGAACCCTCTTAGATAAGGATCTTCGGTGCAATGATCAATTATTAACGCCTGTATGGGATGATTGACAGGTGTACTATCGAGATTTCTTCAATTTTAGATGTTTTTTCACCGCCGCCTTTAGATCACTGAGATCGGAAGACTTGATAAGATATTCATCAGAACACCAGCAAGCAAAATCCCCTTTATATTCGGCGTAGGCTGAGCTAAGTAAAACAGGTAGCCTAGGATTTTTTGCCTTAATGAGTCGTAAGCATTCAATGCCCCCCATTTCGGGCATCCTTATATCCAAAATGATGAGATCTAAAGACACCTTTTCAAGAATTTCCAGAGCTTCTTTGCCACTAGTAGCCTCATATACCTCATAGCCCTCATCTTTGAATTCCTCACTATATAGTAAACGAATGCTATCATCATCATCCACCACCAGAATCTTCTCCAAGGCCTTTCACCTCCTTATAAACGTTACTTGCCCCGTTAACTTGTAACAGAAACTTACCATGAAACCCTCATGACCTTCAGTCACAAAGAGATATGAAAATGCAATATAGGTAGGAGGATTTCTTTTTTTGCTATGCCCTATTTGC
>DTXE01000466.1 GCA_012962595.1 Syntrophaceae bacterium
CCAAACAATGTTTGGTATTTGATGCTTGGGATTTGGAATTTAAACAAGAGGAGCTATTTTCACATGAATTCTATGGTTTCCTTTCGTCAAAAGAAGTAATCTCACCACCAAAAATTTCCAGAATATCACTGATAATAGGATGACTCGACCTATCCGTCCTTTTAGATACCATTATACCTTCTCCATAATCCCCGGTAATACTAACCTTAACATCCCTTTTGAAAAATTGGGAAAAGAGGGACACAAGCTTCCCTTTATAGCCTTCATTTATCATCTCAAAATTGAAGGAATTACCCCTGAAACTGAGCCTTATTGTTTCTCTATCCAGCCAGGAAGGGTGAGCATGTTCCAATATAGAGGCTAATAGCAGATTTTTCTGCCGGATAAAACGTAACATATCCCTCCAGATGTCTGAAGGAATGATATCCTTTTCTTGGGGAGAACTCTCATGAGACTCTACTCGGCCTGTAATCTGGGGAGAGGTGTGTGATATCCGTTTTTCGCCAGATATGGTAAAACTTTCTTTTAACCTATCCAGCCTTGCCAGTATTTCATCTAAAGGTACAACAGGCTTTAAGGAAGCCATCTTTGTAAGGAGCATCTCTAAAACCAGTCTAGATGAATCAACCTGTCTAATGTCCTTTACACCTTCTAATAGGGTATAAAAGTAGTATTGGAGTGTTTCAAGGTTGACAGTTTCTGCCTTTTTACCCAACTCCATCAACTCATCATGAGGTAAATTTATTAATAAGTGTGGTTCCTTTACAGTTTTGGTTACCATAAGATTTCTGAAGTGTGTCATAAGCTCTTGGCAAAACTGCTTCATGTCATAACCGTAGTTATATATGTGGTCTACTATGTTCAAGCATTTTGGCACATCTCCAGATATAATGGCATCTCCAGCATCCCACACCACTCTCCTATCAATTATGCCCAGGATTTCTGTAACCTCTTGATCGCTAGCCACATCATTTGAGAAGGAGACTACTTGATCTAGAAGGCTTAGGGCATCTCTCATACTTCCTTCTGCTTCTCGGGCGATAAGACGAAGTGCACCCTCACCAACTCTCAAGCTCTCCTCATGGGCAATATTTTTTAGGTGGTTTAAAATGCCTTGCATGGGAATTCTTCTGAAATCGAAGCGTTGGCATCGTGACAAGATGGTGGTGGGAACCTTATGAGGTTGTGTGGTAGCCATTATGAAAATTATATGGCGGGGTGGTTCTTCCAGGGTTTTGAGGAGGGCGTTAAACGCCTCCTGGGTTAGCATATGAACCTCGTCGATAATAAATATCTTATGTCTATCCCTAGAAGGCATATATTTTACATTTTCTCTAAGTTCTCTTACTTCATTAATACCTCTATTGGAAGCACCGTCTATCTCATAAACATCTACTGATGACCCATTAGTAATCTCCAAACAGGATGGACATTGGTTACAGGGATCAGTAGAAGGACCTTTTTGGCAGTTAAGCGCCTTGGCTAAAATACGTGCTACCGAGGTTTTTCCTAC
>DTXE01000467.1 GCA_012962595.1 Syntrophaceae bacterium
CATGTGGTGAGAAAAACAATTTTTTGCTTGACGGCCATTTTCATAGGTGACCCCTTCCTGATGACCCCTTCCTGATGACCCCTTCCTGACAAAAATTGCCTTGATAGCCAGGATAAAATCACCTAAGATAGCTTTATTGCTGACGGCCATCAAATATCATTAGCACATTGTTTATGAAAATGGATGGTGAAAAAACATTAGTTATAATACCTGCTTATAATGAAGAGAACAATATAGCAAAGGTAGTTAATCAAATAAGAGACTGCATCTCTGATGTGGATATCCTTGTTGTTAATGATGGTTCTGAGGATAAGACCGAAGAGGTTGTCCTTTCCATGGGTGAGCGGGCAATTACCCTTCCCTACCATATGGGCTATGGGGTGGCCTTGCAGACCGGCTTCAAGTATGCCCTGAAGAATGGCTATAGATATGCTATACAGATAGATGGGGATGGCCAACACGATCCAAAGGATATACATAAACTGCTAAAGGTGGTCTTAGATGAAAAGGTAGACGTTGCCATTGGATCGAGGTTTTTGAATGGGGGAAGATATAAGGCACCCCTCATTCGGAGGATAGGGATGTTAATCTTTAGCTACCTTACCTCTTTAATTATTGGTCAGAGGGTCACCGACCCTACATCTGGGTATCAGGCCTTAAATAAAAATGCCATCCGCTTTTATGCCAGCGATTATTATCCTGTTGATTTCCCGGATGCCGATGTCATTATTATGCTCCATCGTGCCGGATTAAGGATCAAAGAGATTCCCGTTACCATGTACCCAAACCCAAACCATAAATCAATGCATGGGGGTTTAAAGCCCCTTTATTACATCTTTAAGATGTTTTTGTCTATATTTTTAACCCTTTTGAGAAAGAACCCTTTCCAGAAGGAGTGAGGAGGGAAAAATGCCTATTAGACAAAAGATATTTGCCTTAATGATGTGCATAGCTATATTTATTTTTATTCTGGAGATGGTACGCAGAAGGAAATTACGTGAGGAATACTCCTGGTTGTGGTTGTTGACTGGTTTTATAATGATTATGCTGGTTGTTTGGTATGATCTCTTGGTCTTTATCACCCATATTATTGGGGCGGTCTTACCCACCACCACCCTTTTTCTATTTGGTGTGCTTTTTTTATTATTAATTTGCCTGCATTATTCTATTAAAATATCTACCCTGACCGACCAGGTTAAAAAGCTGGCCCAGGAGCTGGCAATCCTTCACGGGGAGATAAAGGAGCATAGAGCTGAGGAATCCGCCAGAGAGTGAGAGGTCTTTTAAAAAAATGGTAAGGAGACTCGCTCAGATATCCTATACAAAGAAAAATGTGGCCAGCATTATGCTCATAGCCATTTTGGCCACAATCATCTATTCAAACAGCTTTGACTGTTCATTCCATTTTGATGATCAACATGCCATAGTGGAAAATTATGCCATCCACCGATTTGACTTAAAAGAAATCCTATCTCATGACCGCCCAGTACTATATCTTACGTTAGCTCTGAATTACTATTTCGGTAAGCTCCATGTCTTTGGCTACCATATGGTAAACCTTCTGCTCCATATAGCCAATGGTATAATGCTCTACTTTATTTTACTCTGGACAGTTAACCCGGTAAGTCCTGTAAACTCCCTAAACTTTAGGGTGCCTCTATATGCCAGTCTGATATTCATTGCCCACCCTATCCAGACACAGGCAGTTACCTATATTATCTGTCGATCCTCTGTATTGGCCACATCATTCTACCTGCTCTCCCTACTTCTTTTTATCAAGGCCTTTCAAAAAGGCTCAAAGCTTTATTTGATAGGGGCATTTTTGGCCTCTTGTCTTGGAATGGGCACAAAGCAAATAGCAGCTACCCTACCCTTAATGCTCCTAATCTATGACTTTTACTTTATCTCTGATGGAAACTGGAAGATACTAAAAGGGCATTATAAAGTCCATGTGGTCATGTTCTCTACAGCAGCTATTGCGTTCTATTTGAGCTTATCCGGTTTAAAGACATTTATCTCATTTGACTATACAAAAGGGGTTCCTATGCCGCTGGGAGAGCCTATTACCTCATTTCAATACTTTATGACACAACTGCATGTGATTCCATATTATATTAAGCTTTTATTTATCCCTACAAACCTTAATCTGGACTATGACTGGCCTATCACCAAAAGTATCGATTTATCAACCATCTTCTTTTTTATCCACCTTAGCTCCATAGTGATCCTGGCCATCATGTTATTCCACAGGTCTCGATTGCTTTCCTTTGGGATCATATGGTTCTTTGTAACATTGTCAGTAACATCCAGCTTTATAGTGATCTACGATGTTATATTTGAGCATCGCCTTTACCTACCATCTATAGGATTTGCCATATTTATGGCACTTATGATCAGCAGGATATCCCAGATGAGACTTGGAAAAAAGCTGGAACTCAATCCGGCTTAAGGCTTGGAGAAGGAAAATCATCATGCTAAAAACCTTGGAAGATATTACTTCAAGGCTGATAGAAACCTATGCACCTGAAAGGATAATCCTCTATGGCTCATATGCTTTTTTCCATAGGTAGTCCTTTCATAGTGGAGATATTAGAGAAAGGGAGGTTGCTTTATAATGGATTTCGTGGTACACTTCTTTTAAAAGGGGAGGAATAATGGGATTGATCTATAAAGAGATGGAGCTAAGAGGGCCCAAAGGTGGTAGAAGATTTAAGGCGCTAATGGATACTGGTGCATCTGAGTCTTTTATTCGTGCCACTGAGGCACGATTAATTGCCCGTCCCTTCAAGATGGCAGAGCCTATAACACTTGAGCTTGGAAAGGGCAAGATCAAGGCTGACCGTATCATCTTTGCCAATGTGCAACTTGATGGATACCGGTTGCATTGGACATTCATTGTGATTTCGGGCCTAAGTGAAGAGGTCATTGTGGGTGCTGATTTTTTTCAAAGATGGAAAATAAAGCTTGATCCAGAAACTGAAAAGGTGATCATCGACCCAAAGGCATTAAGAATTAAACTCACCAAGAACAAGGTTTCTTGAGAGTCCACC
>DTXE01000468.1 GCA_012962595.1 Syntrophaceae bacterium
AATTCTTTTTATTCAGATCAACAGAAAAAATACCTTTATGATAATCAACTGATTAGTGGAGAAGATCTTTTAAAAATTTATGAAGCATTTTTAAGGCAATTTCCAGTTGTTTATTTAGAAGATCCCTTTTTTGAGGAAACTCCGGTCCATTTTCCCTTGCTAAATTTATTAGAAAATATTAAGCTTTTCCAGACATTATGGATGTTACTAAGTTAAAAACTACCTTGGAGCAAAAAGAACAGGAGGTAAGAATCCTTCGGCAGATTGCTCAGACTATCTCCGGTTTAGATTTGGATAAGATATTGGAATGTACTGCTGAAATAGCTACTCAACTGGCAAAGGCCGATGCCTGTTCGGTCTACCTTTTAGATAACAAAAAAGAGGAGCTAATACTCTATGCCCTAAAAAGCTCCTACCCAGATGCCTTTACTCCCAGGCTAAGAATAGAAGGGGATGTCGCAGATTGGGTAAGAAAAAAGGGAGGACCTATAGCTATATCCAGAAATGCCATCCCTGATCCCTGGTTTAAGTTTTTTTATCCTTCCTATCAGGATAAATTTAAGTCCTTCCTGTCTATTCCCATAATTTCGAAGGATGAGATGATCGGCCTAATTAATATTCTCCACCGGAGGGTATATCGACATAAGGGTCCTGAAATTACTCTACTTTGTGATTTTGCCGGACAGATAGGAAATGCCGTTGAGAGTGCCCGGTTCTACCAGGAAGCAAAGGAAAAGGCAAAACAATTGGAAGTACTTTCTGAGATAAGCCATATGATAGTCTCCAATCGCTATTTAAAAGAAATCCTCCAACTTATCGTTACCATGACTGCTCAGGTTATGAATTCCAAGATATGTTCTATAATGCTACTGGATGATAAAAGGCAAGAATTATTTATTGGCGCCACACAGAGTCTGAGTAAGGAATATATAAATAAGCCAAATGTGAAGATAGGTCAGTCCATTAGCGGCCTTGCGGTCAAAAAGAAAAAGCCCATTACCGTAACTGATGTGACCAAAGAGCCTGGGTATATGTATCCCCAGATAGCCCAAAAAGAGGGTATTGTCTCAATGCTTTCAGTACCTATGATGATTAGAGATCGCGTCATCGGTGTAATCAATAGCTACACCTCTTATGAACACAGGTTTACCAATGAGGAGATAAGAATTCTGCAGGTCATAGCCAATCAAGCAGCAGTAGCCATTGAAAACACCCATCTTATGCAGGAGATATTAAGGGCAAAAGAGGCATTAGAGATGCGTAAAATCGTAGAAAAGGCGAAGGGGATATTGATGGAGCAGTTTGACATTTCTGAGGATGAGGCATATGTGATGATTCGCAAAAAAAGCATGGATTTGAGAAAGACTATGCGAGAAGTGGCAGAATCGATTATCTTGTTTTCTGAAATGCGAAGAGAGATATAAGCGAGTTGACCTTCACGGCCCAGGGCTTTGCTCTGATAGCGTTGCAAAAATTTGGTGTGTGCGGAAACTAAAAATGGTTGACAGGAAGTGTTATTTACTATATACTTACTGCTTGTACGAAGTCGTACAATGTGGACAAAGGCGTTCTTAAAAGGAACGCCTTTTTTATTTCTTGTGAAACATTCATGGCCCTTTGGGCCACAAAGAAATATGAAAATGCAATATAGGCAGGGGTTAAAATTCAAAATCCCAAATTCCAAATCCCAAATT
>DTXE01000469.1 GCA_012962595.1 Syntrophaceae bacterium
ATTTTTTAGATCCTGAATGGCCGCTAGATAAAGATTTTCTTTTACCTTGATATCATTAAGCAAAGCAAGTTGCCTTTTCCTCTCTTTCTTTATTCTATCCTGCCTTTTCTTAATTTCCAATTTAAGATCAAACAGCCTTCTCTTCTCATTCCTAAGGTCTATTTGTGCCATGCGCAGAGATGAGAGATCACACTGGTAATCTTTCAAGATGGCGATATCATATCTCATAATATACTCAAGATATTTAAGGCACCTTATAAAATTAGTAGGGGTCTGGGCTGAAAAGAGCATGTTCCAAGAGGCTATTTGACTTAATTTATAATAAGACCTCAAGCGTTGATGAAGATGTGTTTTGGTTCTTTGGGTGTCAGTCCATAATCTATGTATTTTGGTATCTAGCGCCTTAATTTTATCCTGGGTTTCTTTAAGACCTCTATTCAAGCTTTCCAATTTTCTGGTTTCTGCATGTATTTTTCTATTAAGAGAATCGAGTTCCCATATGAGGTGTCTTTTGGTCTCCCGAATATCTTTAATTTTTCTCCTTTTTTCCTTTAACTTTTGCTCAATTTCTCTTGCCCTTTTTTTCTCTTTGACAAGCCCCCTTTTTATTAGCGTTATATCCTTTGCCCATACATGATTATGGAGCATGATCAATGAAAGGATTATGGCAAGGAAAACCACCTTCTTCATGTCCTTATAAACCTTCTAAATGATATGAGGCTACCAAAGAGACCAAGGCCTATACCCACTCCCATAATTCCCAATATCACATCACTTGGTAGAAAACTAATGGATGAGGAGTCCATTTGAACTTTTGAAACAAATAGGCGGTATATGCCAAAAAGGATACTTATGGCAAGAAGTGCTCCCACAAGACCCTGAAGCAAAGCCTCTATGTAAAAAGGGGTTTTTATGAAAAGGTTTGTGGCCCCAACTACTCTCATGATTTCTAATTCTTCTTGCCTGGCATAAATTGCCAATTTTATGGTATTGGAAATTATAAACACAGTTGACATAAAGAGCAATCCAAAAATCGCCAAAGCTACTAACTTGATCAGTCTAAAACCGGTGGTAAGACGCTCTATCCATGCCTCACCGTATTGTACTTCATCAATTGCACTCAACCCTTTTAACCTCTGGACTAATGTCCTGATACTCTGTATATTTTGGAACGGAGGTTTCAATCTTATCTCGAAAGATGCTGGCAGAGGGTTGGTTTCCAACCCCTCTAAAATGCCCTCTTGGTTCTCAAGCTGAGTCTTTAGTCTTTTTAAGGCCTCCTCTTTTGAAATGTAAAGTATATTATCAACCTCCAGCATTTCTGAGATTTTAGTTTTCAAGTTTTCAATCTTAGAAGGGTTAAGATTATCTTCCAAAAATAGTACTATAGAGACCTCCTTTCGCCACTTCTTCACTAAATCATCCACATTTAAGAAAACACATAATACAGCCCCTAATATAGCTAAGGAAAAGGCGATGGAGCCAGTAGTTATAAGATGGATCATCAGGTTTTCTCTGATGTTCCGTAAGACCCTCAGAAAAAAATAACCAACGTGCCATAAACCAAACATGGTATGTAACCGTCACTTGCCACTGTCATTAGTCAGTGGGATTAAACTGATGACAAATGACCAATGACGCTCCTTTAATTGATAATTCTTCCCTGATTAAGCCTTACAGACTTTTTACCAACAGTATCAACCAATTTCTGATTGTGGGTCGCGAAGAGGATAGTGGTACCCCATGCATTTATATGCTCGAAAATGGCTATAATTTCGTGTGTGGAGTGGGAGTCAAGATATGCACAGGGCTCATCGGCCAGAAGGAGAAAGGGGTTGTTTACCATGGCTCTGGCAATGGCCACTTTTTGCTGTTCGCCATAAGATAGTCTCTTGGTTAGGATTTTGAATTTATGGCTTAAATTTACCTCTCTCAAGGTATGCATTACTTTCTTTCGAACATAGCTTTTGCTATGTCCCAGAATCTCTAAGGATAAGGCCACATTTTCAAATACCGTCCGATTTAAAAGTAGCTTGAAATCTTGGAGTACTATGCCCATTCTCCTCCTCAAGTGGGGTATCTTTGATGGGTGAATATTTGAGATACTGGTACCATCCATCAGAATCTGGCCTTTAGTAACCCTTTCCTCCAAGAAAATAAGCTTAAGTAAGGTGGTCTTGCCTGCACCACTGGGCCCTGTTATAAATAGAAAATCCCCCTTGTCTATGCTCAAATTGATGTCATGAAGAACCATGTGACCAGGTTCATAGCTCTTGTAAACATGGAGCATCTGCAACATGGGGAGTTAACCTGTTGCTACTACTTTTAGAGAAACCCTCTTCTTTTTCTTTCCTAATACTTCCTTGGCTGCCTCCACAATGTTGTGGGGGGTTAGACCAAAGTGAGAAAGGAGTTGCTTGGGTTTCCCGGATATCCCAAATTTATCCCTAATTCCTATCCTTTTTAAAGTTGTAGGATAATTTTCCGAAAGAACCTCGCTAACTGCACTTCCCAAGCCACCTGTTACCAAATGTTCCTCAACGGTAACAACGGCGTTGGTCTTAGCTGCAGATTTTAAAAGAAGGACTTCATCCAAAGGCTTGATGGTAGGCATACTAATGACTTCAACATAGATTCCTTCTTGAGCCAATCTTTGGGCAGCTTCAAGGCTGGAGTGAACCATATATCCTGTTGCTACAATGGTTACATCAGAGCCTTTTAAAAGAACATGACCTTTACCGATCTCAAATTTATAACTATCATCAAAGATGATGGGAAACTTTATCCTGGAGCCACGCACATAAACAGGTCCGTTATACTCTACTATGGTTTCTATAATACTCTTCATTTCAATAGCATCGGTGGGGACAATTACAACCATATTGGGTAAATGGCGCATGAGGGCTATATCCTCAATGGCCTGGTGAGACCCCCCATCATCACCTACAGTGATTCCTCCATGGCTGGCAACGATTTTCACATTGAGTGAGGAGTAGGCTATGGACTGGCGAATCTGCTCCCATGCCCTCCCAGTAGCAAATATGGCAAAGGTACTGACAAATGGAATTTTACCCGCAGCGGCCAAACCGGCAGCAGTTCCCATGAGATCCTGCTCAGAAATCCCCATATTAAAAAACCTTTCTGGGAACCTTTTGGCGAAAATGCAGGTTTTGGTAGAGCCTGATAAATCGGCGTCCAATACTACAATATCTTTATATACTTCCCCCAGTCTTGCTAAGGTTTCCCCGTAAGCCTCCCTAACTCCCATTATTTTGTCCGACACTTACTCTACCCCCTTTGAGAATCAAATTCCAACTCCCTGAGAGCCCTCTCCAATTCCTCATCGGTAGGGGCTACACCATGATACTCAACCTTATTTTCAAAGAAAGAAACCCCTTTACCCTTGATAGTCTCTGCAATAATTATGCTGGGTTGTCCTTTAGTCCTTTCTGCTTTATCAAAGGCGGTTAATATCTGTGCATAATCGTGACCATTTATATTAAAAACTTTCCACCCGAATGCCCTCCATTTGTCTGATAGGGGTTCTATGTTCATAACCTCCTCAACCGTACCATCAATTTGCAGATGGTTATGGTCCAAAATGGCGCAGAGATTATCAAGTTTATAGTGAGCTGCTGACATAGCCGCTTCCCAAATCTGTCCTTCCTGAACCTCACCGTCACCCAAGAGCACATAAACCCTGGAAGGTTTTCCATCAAGTTTCAAAGCTAATGAGATTCCATTGGCCATAGATAGTCCCTGACCTAAGGAACCTGTGGAGACTTCCACCCCTGGAGTAAACTTACAATCTGGATGTCCTTGAAGATGGCTTCCTAGTTTCCTCAGAGATACAAGATCTTCTAATGGGAAATAACCACATCGTGCTAGCACGGCATAAAAGGCAGGAGCAGCATGTCCTTTTGAAAGGACGAACCTATCCCTTTGATCCCATAAGGGATCAAGAGGTTTATGTCTCATTTTTGAGAAAAAGAGAGCTGTTAAGATTTCTACTGAGGATAGGGATCCACCTGTGTGTCCTGACCCCGCTCTGTTCAGCATTACTAGGGTATCTCGCCTAACCTGCTTGGCGATATCCTCTAACTGATCTACCGCTACCATCCTTTTATCGGTAGAATTCCCCAAAAAAGTGGCACCACATTATCACAAACCATTTTCAGGTGCAAGGGTAAATCTCTTTTTTGCTATGCCCTCCTTGCCCAGGTTGATGCGGACCCCTCGTCACACTTATTATGGGCATAAAGCGAAAAAGAAATCCCTTTTATATAAAAATTTCAAATAAGAGGCAAGAAATGGAGAATGTATAGGTTAGACAGTAGGTTAAATTGGCGGAGAGAGAGGGATTCGAACCCTCGGTAGAGTTTTACCCCTACACTCGCTTAGCAGGCGAGCCCCTTCAGCCAACTCGGGCATCTCTCCCTGATCTCGCTAAAGCGAGATACCATTAACGGTTAACCTAAAATAACCTTAAACTTCTTTTTAAATCTAGACCCCATTTTGTCAATTGTTAAAGGTTACAGGTTATCAGTGAAATTTGCCTTGCAAATTTCTTGGCGGAGGGAGTAGGATTCGAACCTACGTTCGCAAATAGCGAAAGCGGTTTTCAAGACCGCCGCCTTAAACCACTCGGCCATCCCTCCTTAATTTTTTTAGCATGATTGAGCCACTATGTCAATTTATAGGGCACTTTCTCTAGATGTTATGGTTCAACCAACTGGCCGAAAATAGACAATCTTATCAAGAACCACATAGAGATTGGGTTCAAGAACAAGAAGGTTGGATGAAACATGTTTAATTTTACCCTTGTGAGAGCTATTATCAACTAACTTAATCTCAATATTCTTGCCCAAAAATCCCGCTAATGTCTTTAACATATATCCTCTCCTGTCATTAAAATTAGGTTATTTAAGGGTATTTAATCTAAAATAACCCTTTGGGGATTAGTGTATACATATATATTTTCTCCACGGACAGATCCTATAACTGTGATCCCAGTTTCTTGAGCCAGGGATAAAGCTAAGGTTGTGGGGGCAGAACGAGATATCACTATAGGCACCCCCATATCACCTGTCTTCATCAGCATTTCGGAGGTTATCCTTCCACTAGTTACCAATACCTTATTATTTGTAGGAATTTCCTTTAAAAAACACTCCCCGTTAATCATATCTAGGCAATTATGTCTTCCAATGTCCGTTCGGAATAAGATTATTTGTTCAGGTGTAGCAAGGGCACTATTATGCGCCCCATGGGTAAGTTTATATACCTCAGACAATTCACCAAGTCTTTTCATAAGTTTTAAGGTCTGGCGGGATGTTATAGTAAGGTGAGAATCGATTCTTTTTGACTGAAAGGCCCCCATGACATTATGAAAGGTTTGGCCTTTGCCAGCACCTGATGTTATGGTTCTTTTGCACCCAGGTTTTATGCCCATTTCGACATGGCTATAAGTTTTCACTCTTACCTGACCTTTCTTTTCATCCACACAGATGGACTTGATGTCCCTTTTCTCTTTTAAGAATCCCTCGGATTTTAAAAATCCCACTGCCAGATCTTTGAGGTATTCACCCATACATAGTAAGGTAACGATCTCTCTCTCATTTAAAAAAATGGTCAAGGGCACTTCCCTGACCACATTAACTTGGGTTTTAATTGATGAATCCCTAGAAAATTTCATTGCTTGGAACATCTGAACTCTCTTTTTTGTCCCCATAAATTATTTTTAGCATCTTTGCCATTTTTTGCAAGAGAAAGGATTTCAGAATGTTTTGACTTTTCCTTATAGATAAGATAATAAAACCTAGATGTGGTAAATTTAGAGCCCACAGAACATGGTTTATTATATCAAAAA
>DTXE01000470.1 GCA_012962595.1 Syntrophaceae bacterium
GGAACATTGCGTGCTGTGGCCGTTTGTGTGATCGGCTGGGCTGTTCAGGTACTAATCATTTTATTGTTGTTTTATATTTTGGGTGGATTTCCAAAGGCATGATGGATTTTCTACAGGCACTATTGACGAAAGCAAATCCATGGGGTAATAATTCTATACACCACAAAAATGGAGGAAGCCATGAGTTTTCAGATCAGGAGTACTGCCTTTGAACATGGTGGAGACATTCCTAAGAAGTACACCTGTGACGGAAAAGACCTCTCACCACCCTTAAGCTGGACATCGCCCCCTGAGGGAACCAAAAGTCTGGCCCTTATCTGTGATGATCCTGATGCTCCCATGGGAACCTGGGTACACTGGGTGCTCTTTGGCCTGCCATCCCATACCCGAGAATTGCCGGAGGGGGTACCTACTCAGGAGGTACTTTCTGATGGAAGTAAACAGGGAACAACCGATTTCGGTAGTGTGGGTTATGGTGGACCATGCCCACCTAAGGGGCCTGCACACCGATACTTCTTCAGGCTCTATGCCCTGGATACAGACCCCGATCTCAAGCCAGGAGTGACAAAACAGCAACTCCTCAAGGCCATTGAGAAGCATATCCTTGCTAAAGCCGAGCTTATGGGCCGCTACCAGCGTTGAGATTGCCTTTGGGGCAAAGTGCTCAATGCCTGGTCTATACGTTTTATTATTACCTCTTTATTGAGGAGGGGAAAGATCTTCTCTAGCTCCGGGCCCTTTGTGGTCCCAGTCAATACCACCCTGATAGGCATGAATAGAGGCCTGCCGGTAAGGCCAGTTTTGCCTTTTATCTTCTCTATAATCTCCTTATATGCCCCATGAGAGATGTTATCAGCACCCTTAACCAACTCTTTAAGTTCACCTATTACATCCATGGCGGTCTTATCCTTAAGTACCTCAAAGGCACTATCAGTAATGGGGATGTCTTTCTTCAAAAATATATCTAGATAATTTAAGGCCTCCGAAAGGGTACATATATTGGGAAGGATTAGAGACACAACATTTAAGAGCCATTCCCTATCCATTAGATTTATGTCATATCCTGCACTTTCCAAGAAGGGAGTGAGTCTTGCCAAGACCTCATTTGATTTCAGGCCCCTGAGATAGATGGTATTCATCCATTCCAGCTTGAGTTTATCAAAAACCGCAGAGCTTCGGCCCATCCGCTCTATGGAGAACTCACGGATAAGCTCTTCCCGGCCAAGTATCTCCCTACCACCCTTAAATGATCCCCCCACCAATGCCAGATAATTCATCAGGGCCTCCGGAAGGAATCCCTTAGTCCTAAATCCTTCCACCGAGGTAACACCATGCCTTTTACTTAGCTTTTCCTTATCTGGACCCACAAGGAACCCATGATGGGCAAACCTTGGAGGTGAAAAACCCAGGGCATCATAAAGCATAAGCTGTCTCGGTGTATTTGGGATATGGTCTTCACCTCGGATGACATGACTTACCTTCATCAGGGCATCATCCACAACCACAGCAAAATTATAAGAAGGGATACCATTGCTTTTAAGGATTATAAAATCCGATATCAAGGCCCCTTCAAAATGGATTATGCCCCTTATCATATCATCTACCTTTATGGACTTTCTATCTACCTTGAATCTTATGGTGGGAACCCTCCCTTCCCTTTCAAGCTGGATTCGCTCATGATCACTTAGGTTTCTGCATCTTCCTGAATATTTGGGGGCCCTTCCTTCAGATAACTGCCGAGTCCGATCTTTTTCAAGTTCTTCCTCAGAGCAATAACATGGATAGGCATACCCCTTTCTAATTAACTCATCTATATAGTATCTATAGATAGATATCCTTTCAGACTGGCGGTAGGGACCATAAGGACCACCTACATCTGGCCCTTCCTGCCAATGGAGGCCCAACCACCGCAAATCCTGGCAAATACTCTCTTCGTAATTCATAACCGATCTTTCTACATCGGTATCCTCAATCCTCAGGATGAAGGTACCCGAATGTTGCTCCGCAAATAGCCAGTTAAACAAAGCAGTTCTGGCATTGCCCATGTGTAGATGGCCCGTAGGACTGGGGGCAAAACGAACCCTTACATCACCGGTCATACCTCCTCCAGCAGTACAATGGCATATGCAGCCATGCCTTTCTCCATCCCTATAAATCCCAATCCCTCGCTAGTCTTGGCCTTTACATTTATGTCTTTTCCCTTGATCGATAAGGTCTTTGCAATATTTTCAATCATTTCAGGGACATAAGTTGCCAGCTTTGGCCTCTCTGCCACTATGGTGGAATCTACCTGGTTTATACTGTATCCCTTATTAATGGCCATTTTGGCCACACACTCAAGAATCTCAAGACTGGATATATCTTTAAAACGCATATCATTATCCGGAAAGTGCCTTCCTATATCACCTTCGCCTATAGCCCCCAAGATAGCATCACAGATAGCATGGATCAAAACATCGGCATCCGAATGACCTAATAGACCCATATCATGTGGGATTTCAACACCGCCTAAAATGAGTCTTCTACCTTGGACTAATCTATGTGTGTCATATCCAAAACCGATCTTCACCGGCCTTCATCCCTCATAATGGTTTCCGCAATCTCAATATCCTCTCTGGTGGTAATTTTTATATTTCTATAGGAGCCCTCCACTATCTTAATTTGTATGCCTAATCGCTCCACCAGGGCCGCTTCATCGGTACCATAAAAATTGTGTTGGTAGGCCAGGTTGTAGGCATCCCTTATAATTTGATACCTGAAGACCTGAGGGGTTTGAGCCAGCCAAATACCCTCCCGATCCAATGTCTTTATTACCCTTAAATCATCCGAGGCCACCTTAAGGGTCTCTCTGGCCTTTACCGCTACAATAGCTCCCCCATATCTTTTAGCATATTCAATGGACTCACGGATGTGTCCTTCACTGACCAGTGGGCGTACCCCATCATGAACCGCCACGATACTGCACTCATTGGGAATAGCATGGATGCCATTTCTTACAGAGTCCTGTCTGGTCTTTCCGCCCACAACTACCTTAAAAACCTTGGAGAAACCATATCTTTCCACAATTTGTTCCTTACAATACCTTATGAGTCCTTTAGGTACTACCACTATCACCCCATCTATGGCATCAACTTCCTCAAATTTTGTAAGGGTATGTGCTAAGACCGGTTTCCCGTTCAGTGGCAGAAATTGTTTCCGTAAACCGGTCTTTGCCCTCTTGCCCTCACCTGCTGCAGGGATAATAGCAACTGTTTCCATGTTATTTTGTAGGGAAATCCAGAAGGTATATAAACTATCCTATATTATAACGAAGTCTCCCATATTTCAACCTAGAACCAGTGACCTATTTTACACGCTCTAAAGGAGGGCTGAGGAGA
>DTXE01000471.1 GCA_012962595.1 Syntrophaceae bacterium
AGTTTGTGTACAAGGCATCCCGATTTAAGATAGAAAAGGTAAGCGCCTATAGCCTTATGAAACATCCCATGACAGCCTGTGGTTGCTTTGAGTGTGTGGCAACAATTCTACCCTTATGTAATGGAGTTATGATTGTAAATCGGGATTTTCTCGGTATGACCCCATGTGGGATGAAATTTACCACACTTGCTGGACTGGTGGGGGGTGGCCAAGTTACCCCTGGTTTTTTAGGCGTGAGCAAACACTATATTGCCAGCCGCAAGTTTATCATGGCTGAAGGAGGTATTCAGCGTGTAGTATGGATGCCCAAAATGCTTAAGGAGGAGATAGGAGAGCGGCTTAAAAAACGATGTGAAGAGATAGGAATGGCTGATCTACCAGATAAAATCGCCGATGAGACCATTGGTACCACTGAGGAGGAGATTCTGCCATTTCTTGAGAAGGTAGGGCATCCAGCCCTCACTATGGAGCCACTTATATAATTAACAGAATCAAGATTAGAAATAATTTTAATTCTAACATTCTGGAGGTGTAGATGGGGCTTACAGGGATAGAGATATATAAGAGATTGCCCAAAACCAATTGTGGTGAGTGTGGTGTCCCTACCTGTTTGGCGTTTGCCATGAAATTGGCTACGGGCCAGGCAGAACTGGCATCATGCCCTTATGTATCGGAAGAAGTCAAGGCGGAATTTGAAGAGGCTACAGCACCCCCCATCCGGACTGTGGTAATGGGTGCCGGGGACCATGCCTTGAAAATTGGTGGTGAAACAGTAATGTTTCGCCATGAGAAACGGTTTGAAAATCCCCCAGGTATAGCAATGCTTATATCCGATGATATGAGTGAAGAGGAGGTAGAGACCAGACTCAAAAGATTTAATGAGCTTCAATACGACAGGGTGGGTTTGATACTGAGAGCCCACCTGATTGCCATTAAGAATGTATCGGATAATGGAACTAGCTTTATAAATCTTATAAATAAACTGAAAGAAAAGACTAACGCCCCGTTTATTTTAATAAGTCAAAATTCTGAAGTCTTGGCATCCGGGGCCAGGGCCTGTGCTGAGAGAAAACCATTACTCTATGCGGCCACTAAAGAGGGGGTCGATGAATTAGCTATTTTGGCCAAAGAGCTCTCTTGCCCTTTAGTAGCTAAGGGTGGCAATTTGGATGAATTGGTAGAGATAACTACCAAGCTAGTAGATGCAGGCATTAAAGATATAGTTCTAGATTCTGGTTCCAGAGATTCGCACTTGGCCCTTCATGATCAAATAATCATCAGGCGTTCTGCATTACTCCAGAAATTCCGTCCTTTAGGTTTTCCAACCATCACATTTCCCTGTGAGATGACCCATGACCCTATGAAAGAAACAATTATAGCCTCCATGTTTATAGCCAAATATGGGGGGATTATTGTTTTGTCAGATCTTAAAGGCTATAGCCTCTTCCCTCTGTTGGTTGAGAGTATGAATATCTATACCGATCCTCAGAGACCCATGGCCGTAGAACAGAAGATATATGAAATAGGTGGTCCCAATGAGGAATCTCCAGTCCTGCTTACCTGTAATTTCTCGCTCACATATTTTATAGTCTCAGGAGAGGTAGAGACCAGTAGGGTTCCTTCCTGGCTATTAGTAAAGGATACAGAGGGCTTGTCAGTCATGACGGCATGGGCAGCGGGCAAATTCAGTGCCGATACTATTGGCCCTTTTGTCAAGAAGTGTGGGATTGCTGATAGGGTAAAACATAAAAAGTTAGTGATTCCTGGCTATGCCGCTGCCATCAGTGGTGAATTGGAGGAGGAACTTCCCGATTGGCAGATACTGATTGGTCCCAGAGAGGCAAGCCATATACCGGCCTACCTGAAGATGTGGAAACCATAGTTTAGTCACTGGGTTACCATGACCAATGACGGAGGTACATCCATGGTTATCTGTGTAGGAGAAAATATTAATGTCATGACAAGGTCCATCAGTTCAGCTTTTAAGGAACGCAATGCTCAGGTCATTCAAGATATGGCTAAGGCAGAGGCTGAGGGGGGTGTTCATTACCTGGATCTCAACATAGGGCCTGCACGTAAGGGCGGAGATGAACTCATGACTTGGTTAGTGCAAACCATACAAGATGTAGTTGACCTACCTATATCCCTGGATACCACTAACCCCATTGCCATGGAGGCAGGGCTAAAAGTCCATAAAGGAAGGGCCTTGGTTAATTCGGTGTCCCTACAACCGGAACGGATGGAAAGCCTCTTTCCTCTGATAAAAAAATATGATGCAGATGTTGTAGGCCTCCTCTGGGGAAAGGAAGGTATGCCTCGGGATGCTAACGAGAGGGCTGCCTTAGCCGTTGATCTTGTTTACATGGCCAATGAAGCTGGGATCGCTACAGAGAATATCTGGATTGACCCTATAGTTACCCCAGTGAGCGCTGAGATCAATCAGGTCATTTCCTGCTTGGAGTTTATGAGTATGCTTAAAGACATAGCTCCAGAGGCCAAATCTATAGTAGGCATTTCTAACATCTCCAATGGAACACCCAAAGAGCTCAGGCCTTACCTTAATCGTACCTATCTCATTATGCTCATGAAGTATGGTCTTCATGCTGCCATTCTAGATGCCTTCGACAGGGAGATAATCAGTATAGCCAGAGGAGAGCAACCTGATATGGTAAATCTAGTGCATAAAGTAATGGATGGAGAAGAGGTGGATTTGAAGTCGCTGAGTCCAAAAGAGGTGGAGTATGTCAAGACCACCCGTGTTCTTATGGGTAAGAGTGTATACTCTCATTCTTGGCTAACCTTGTAGATTCTCAAGAATTCCCAATACAATGTTAGGTCCCAGAGGATAAAAAAGGAGATTGCTATGGAAGAATGCTTAATGGTATTTTCCACTGTAGGCTCAGAAGAAGAGGGGGTAAAGATTGCCAAAGATCTGGTAGAGACCAAAATGGCTGCTTGTGTCAATATTGTTCCAAAGTTGCGCTCCATTTACCGATGGAAAGGAGAGATATGTGATGATCCGGAGGTACTATTAATTATTAAAACTAGGAAGGGCCTTTTTGAGAAACTAAAGGAAAGAATTATAAAACTTCATAGCTATGAGGTAGCCGAGGTACTGGCCATCCCTATTGTCTCTGGATCAGAGGCTTATCTCCACTGGCTCTTAGAAGTAACCCTTACTCCATAACCTTTCTATCCAAGGTTCTATATTGTATAGCCTCAGCTATGTGGTGGGACAAGATGTTCTCTTTACCTTCCAGGTCAGCAATGGTTCTGGCTATCTTAAGTATTCTATTATAAGCCCTAGCACTTAGACCCAGCTTATCGATAGCCTGTTCTAGCAATCTGTGGGAATCCTGATCAACCTGGCAATATTTTTTGATGTGGCGGCTGGTCATCTGGGAATTAAAATATATATTTTTACCTTTAAAACGAGATACCTGCACTTTCCTAGCCTTACTTACCCTATCCCTTATGAGCTCTGAGGATTCCCCTGGAGTTATAGCCGAAAGCTCCCTATACCTAACTGCAGGTATTTCAATATGAATGTCTATCCTATCCAGTAAGGGTCCAGAAACCTTTGACCGGTATCGCCTTATATCACCGTAGGTGCAGGTACATTCATGCTTGGGATCTGTCCTATATCCGCAGGGACAGGGATTCATAGCACCGACCATCATAAAACGGGCTGGATAGGTTATGGAGGTTGTAGCCCTTGTGATGGTAACCTTTCCATCCTCTAAGGGTTGGCGCAATACCTCTAGGACATTTTTCTTAAACTCTGGTAATTCATCTAAAAACAAAACGCCATTATGGGCAAGGCTCACCTCGCCTGGTCTTGGAATGTGTCCTCCACCAATAAGTCCTGCATCGGAGATGGTGTGATGAGGGGATCTGAAGGGTCTAGTAGTTATAATGGTGCCTTCACTAGGCATTAAACCGGTTACGCTATAAACCTTAGTGGTCTCAATGGCCTCTTCAAAGGTAAGGTCTGGAAGTATGGTGGGAAGCCTCTGGGCCAGCATGGTCTTTCCGGCACCAGGGGGGGCCGATCATAATAAGGTTATGACCACCAGCGGCAGCGATTTCCAATGCCCTCTTGCCATGCTCTTGACCCTTAACCTCATTAAAATCCACATTATAGGTAGTACCGGATTCAAATATCTTCTGTAAGTCAACCTCCATAGGAGATATGGTTATTCTATCGCTCAAGAAATCTACTGCCTCCGGAAGAGATTCTACAGGCAAGACCTCAATGTCCTTAACCACTGCTGCCTCCGCCGCATTCTCTTTGGGTAGAAGTATACCCTTGTTTGAAACCTTAGCCGATAAGGCGGAGGGAAGTGCACCCTTAACCGATTTTACATGGCCATCTAGCGATAGCTCTCCTAGGATTATATAATTACTTAACTTGTCTTTGGGAATTAGGCCTGTGGCTGCCATTATCCCCACCGCCATGGGTAAATCAAAGGCAGTTCCTTCCTTTTTTATATCTGCAGGGGCCAGGTTAACAGTAATCCTGTGGCTGGGGAATTCATAGCCAGAATTCTTAATGGCAGACTTAACTCTGTCCTTGCTCTCTTTGACAGCACCATCAGGCAAACCTACTGTCATAAAGGCCGGAAGACCTGAAGCCACATCTACCTCTACCTCAACCACATAGGCATCAACTCCCAAAACTGCACTACTCAAAACCTTAGCTAGCACGTCTCTAACCCCTCATGGCAACCTCCACTTGATAGCAGATATTTTTTGATTAGGCAAGAGTGTATATATGCCTATCCTACCGGACTTTACCACCTATCTGAGAATTTTTGGATTCAGTGCGGAGATAATGGAGGAATAGAATGTTAGGTAAGGGGGTAA
>DTXE01000472.1 GCA_012962595.1 Syntrophaceae bacterium
ATCAAATTTTGATTTATCCGATATTATTTGTTGAATATCGTGATATAAAATAACATTGATGCCCAAATATTCTAAATATTGAGAAATATATTTATCATGGTCTTTTTTGAATGAATCACTCAATAAATATGCAACTTTTGACCCATCTAGGACTTGCTCACTAAATCCTCAATACTTAATTCTACCTGTTATTTTTTAGACTTATTTGGTAATATTACTATCTATTTTGGAGGTGTGGAATGTATGTGGTTATCATGGCCGGAGGTGTAGGTACCAGATTTTGGCCTGTAAGCAGAGAAAGGGCTCCAAAGCAATTTCTAAATATAGTAAGTGATAGGTCACTAATTGAAGAGACATATGGGAGGGTTGCCCCTATTGTTAAGGAAGAAAATATTTTTATAGTAGTTAATGAAATCTATAGAAAGATAGTAGATATGATCTTTAAAAATCGACATGTCCAAATTCTCACCGAACCTTATAGTAGAAATACCGCTCCATGCATTGGGCTTGCTGCTGTCCATATTAAGATAAAATCTAGAAATGAGACTCTTGCTGCTCTGCCGGCAGATCATTTTATTACTCATGATAAGGCCTTCCAAAAGATACTGTTAGCAGGGGCTAAGGCTGTAGAGAAGGAAGGCATTTGCACCATCGGGATTACACCCACCTATCCTGAAACGGGATATGGTTATATCAAAAGAGGTATAGAATATAAACTTGTTGATGGACATAAGGTCTATAAGGTTGATAGATTTGTTGAAAAGCCTGATATTAAAGATGCTAGTGTATATATAAAAAGTGGCGAATATCTCTGGAATAGCGGGATATTCATTTTTAATGTGAACACCATCTTAGAAGAGATTAAACACCATCTCCCCAGTCTCCATGAAGGTCTTAAGAAGATTGAAAGGGCTATTGGTTCCAATAGTTATCCTAAAATTTTGAGGAAGGTTTATGAAAACCTCGATAGTATATCTATCGACCAGGGAATCATGGAAAAAACCAGGGGCCACATTTATATGCTCCCAGGGAATTTTGATTGGAGCGATGTCGGAAGCTGGAAGGCCCTTTATGACCTGAGGAAAGGGGACTATGACCCTATGGGAAACCTCATAGATGGGGAAGCCTTACCATTAGATACCAAAAATAGCCTTATCTACTCCCATACCAAAAGACTTATTGCCACCTTAGGATTAAAGGACATACTGATTGTGGATACTAAGGATGCCCTACTTGTAGCAGATATTAAAAGATCACAGGAAGTTCGAAGGGTAATTGAGCATCTCAAAAAGAATAGCAAGAAAAAATGGCTCTAATCGTCCAAACTCTCCCTCTTTCTGGCATTCAGTGCCACTGAGCCCTTCATGCGAACGGTCAATTCCGCCAGGAAGTCTTCCGGCCGAAGGATTTTAAGGCTGGTCTTTTGAGTTACTCTCTTGTTGAAATGAGAAATATTTGTGGTCAGGAAATAGTCCGGTCTACATTTTACTACCGAGGCCAGAACCGGAACATCGGCTTGATGGCGAATGACGGAGCGAAAGGCTTCCATTTCCTTCTTGGTTGGCAAGGAGATAATTTCTGGAGACAACTTCCTTATAAGAAGCTGGAAGGCTTCCAAGATGTCAGCCTCCCTTTGGTTATTAACTATTTTGCGAATAGCCCTCTCGGTTTCAGCGATGACAAATTGCGGTATGACCAATTGGATGACTTTTCTAAGACCCAGAATAAGCACTGCCTTCGAAGCTGAAAACTCACTGACCAGGCCATCAATGATGACACAGGAATCCAAAGCAACTCGAATAGGCAAGGATTAATCTCTCCCAGATTGGTATAGTTCCTTATATAGCTCCTTCCTCGATTCGGACAGGGCTTTCTCCAGTTCAGGGGAACTGACATGGCCGAGGGCCTTCTGGATTTGGCGGGATAGACCTTCGATAACTTCATTAAGAGGAAGGATCATGAGTCCATCGCCTACCTCTATGATAGCAAATTGGTCTCCCTTTCTAAGCCGCTTCTTTTCTCGAAAGGACTTGGGAATGGTAACTTGGCCTCTTTCTCCCAGTTTGGTTGTAGCCAAGGATTGCATAATAAAACCTCTTTACACAATTTCTTATGGTATGAATATCATACTATACCACCCCTGTCAAGCATTTATGATTGCTAAAGAGAGGTTTGCCTGAGGGTCAATGTAGAAGGGAATTGTGTGAGGGAAGCTCTCTCTTTCCTAAACGAGCACAGAGATTTTAGTATATTAAAAAAATGAATTTTAAAGGTGCGAACCCAATTTACC
>DTXE01000473.1 GCA_012962595.1 Syntrophaceae bacterium
AACAGAGCAATGTTAAGAAGTGGATGGATGAACACAGAATAAAGAATTATGATGAGTTGATCGAGAAATCTAAGGATCTAGAGTGGTTCTGGGGAGAAGTATCAAAAGAAGTAGTAGAGTGGTTCGAGCAGTATAGTAAGGTTTTGGATTGGAACCAGCCTTGGGTCAAATGGTTTGTTGGAGCAAAGTACAATATTGTCCACGACGCTATAGACAAGCATGTGAAAACATGGAGAAAGAATAAAGTCGCTTATGTATTTGAAGGTGAGCCTGGAGATGTAAGGAAATTAACATATAACGACCTATACATGGAAGTAAATAAACTCGCTAATGCACTTAAGAGTCTTGGCATTGAGCGAGGAGACAGAGTTGGGATCTATCTACCGATGATCCCCGAGCTTCCTATAGCAATGCTAGCATGTGCGAAAATTGGGGCTATTCATAATGTTGTGTTCTCGGGGTTCAGTGCTATGGCTTTTAGAGAAAGAATAAATGATTGCCAAGCAAAAGTAGCTATTACTTGTGATGGTTTTTATAGGCGGGGAAAAGTAATACCTCTGAAAAGGATTGCTGATGATGCTTTAAGAGAATCTCCTACTGTAAAGCATGTGATTGTATATAAACGCATGAATGACAGCCATGATTTAATACCATGGGACGAAAAACGCGACCATTGGTGGCATGACCTTACCAAAAATCAGCCCACAACATGTAAAACAGAAGTTTTAGATGCAAACGATATTTTATACCTTCTATACACTTCTGGTACAACTGGAAAGCCAAAAGGAATAATACATGCTCATGGCGGTTATGCAGTTGGCACTGCTCAAACCCTTAAATGGGTTTTTGATATAAAGGATACTGATATCTGGTGGTGTGCAGCAGATATAGGGTGGGTAACTGGGCATAGCTATATCGTATATGGACCATTGATTTTAGGTGCAACCTCAATAATATACGAAGGCGCGCCAGATTATCCGAGCCCAGATAGATGGTGGTCGATAATAGAAAAGTATGGTGTAACGATTCTATACACCTCACCTACAAGCATTAGAATGTTCATGAGATTTGGCGAAGAATGGGTAAGAAAACATGATCTAACTAGTTTGAGATTACTTGGCTCAGTAGGAGAACCTATAAACCCAGAGGCGTGGATATGGTATTATAAGAATATAGGTGGAGAGAAGTGCCAAATTATGGATACATGGTGGCAAACTGAGAGTGGTACTTTCTGTATTTCGCCATTACCTATTACTCCGTTAAAACCAGGTTCAGCTACGAAACCGTTGCCTGGTTTTTCTGCTGAAGTATATGACGAGGGTGGTAGAGCTATTAGAAACGCAGGGGGTAATTTGGTCCAGCTTACACCATGGCCAGCAATGTTACGAGGACTTTACAATGCCCCCGAGAGATTTAAAGAAGTATATTGGAGTAAGTATCCTAATGTATACCTAACAGGCGATGTTGCCAGAATAGATGATGATGGTTACTTCTGGATTCAAGGACGTGCAGATGATGTGCTTAATGTTTCTGGTCATAGGATTGGTAACTCAGAGGTAGAATCAGCATTAGTTAGCCATGAAAAAGTAGCTGAGGCTGCAGTGATCGGAAAGCCAGATAAAATAAAAGGTGAATCGATATCTGCATTCGTGGTTTTGAAAAAAGGTGTAGAGCCAACTGATGAGTTAAGAAAAGAACTGCGAGAATATGTAGGGAAAGTAATTGGGAAACTAGCGCGACCTGATGAGATTGGTTTTGTAGTAGACGTACCAAAAACTAGAAGTGGTAAAATAATGCGTAGAGTGATACGAGCAAAAGCACTAGGTCAGTCTGTTGGTGACATCTCTACACTTGCCAATCCTGAGGCAGTAGATGAAATTGGGAGGGCAAAATAGAGCTCTGAATTCTAGAGGCAATATCTTTTAGTTATTTTAGAAATGCATAAAGTTTACAAACCATAAATAATTCAAAATAAAAAAATAAAAAATCCCTTACCCCTATTAATACTCATCTCCCTTGCATTAATTGGAATCCAGACCATACTGGCTATACATCCCATGCACAACAATTACTACAAAAAGCACAAAATGCACTGAAAAATGGAAAATACTCAGATGCCATTAATTATGCAGAACAAGCGGAAGACAGTGCAAAGAATGCAAAAACAAATAGATTAATCCAGTATGCAATAGCCATAATTCTAATTGTTATTATTGTCTTTGGATATATAAAAGCAAGAGAATTCCAAAGAAGGTTTAAAGAGCAAAGAGAGTATAAAAAGAGTGCTGAGATAACTTATGAAGTAACTTCACCTAAACCAAATCTGGTTTTATCTGCAAGTGTTCCAAGTCTGAAGGTGCTTGAATCAAGTAAACTCTTTTTGGAAATGGAAAATACTGGATATGCAGATGCAGAAAACCTTGCAATAAAGGTAAAAACTTCCAAAGGAATCAATACTTTAGAATTTCCAAGCCTAAATTCTATAAAAGCAAGAT
>DTXE01000474.1 GCA_012962595.1 Syntrophaceae bacterium
ATATGTTGCAATTGATTCTCATATGTTGCAATTGATTCTCAATTATTATTTAAATTGTGAAACCAGAGATTGAAATATTTCGGGACTATGTTAGGAAGAAGAGACTTCGTAATACCCCGGAAAGGGAACTTATTATTGAAGAAATCTTTTCTAGTCAAAACCATTTTGATATAGATGAACTGTATTTGCGACTGAGGGAAAAGAATCAAAAGGTTTCCAAGGCGTCCATTTATCGTACCATTCCCCTACTTATAGAGAGTGGTTTAGTCCAAGAGGTCTTTTTTGAGGATGGACATCTTCATTACGAACATATCCATGGCCGCGAACACCACTGTCATCTCCACTGTCTGAATTGCCGTAAAATTGTGGAATTTCAAGATAGACATCTTGAGAGTATTGAAAAGAGGCTAGGCAGGAAGTTTAACTTTGACATAATAAGCCATAAATTGGAGGTTTATGGCTATTGTGAAGAATGCAGAAAAGACAAAAGAGGAAGATAGTATTGCACAGAGGATATTTAGGGAGAAACCGTGGCTGAAAACCATATAAGCGAAAGAAGACAATTTGAAGATCTCTTAAAGAGGGATGGTTTGGAAGACCTAGAATCACGACTGGCTATCCTTGATACCTTTCTATCCACCGAGGAACATGTAACTCTCAAGGAGCTGTCTCGGATGTTAAAGGAACGGGGGTTTAAATTTGATAAGGAGTTCATCGCCGATACCCTACAGCTTTTCTGCCAGTACGGGTTTGCCGTTAAAAAAGAGTTCCAAAACCAGGAGGCAAGATACGAACACCGGCACATAGGAAAGCATCACGACCATTTCATCTGTACCATGTGCGGCCAGATTATAGAATTTTATGATCCCCAGCTAGAGGCATTGCAACTCAAGATTGCCAGTAATTTTGGATTCCATAGTCTACAGCATAGGATGGAAATTTATGGTATGTGCCAGAAATGCATGGGAAAAAGAGAACCGGCACTACCACTTGCTATGACCTCTCCTGGCGAGCGGGTTAAGGTCGTCCGTTTCTTAGGAGGCCACACCATGCAGGCCAGACTGGCTAGTATGGGACTCAATGCTGGCTCAGAGATAGAAGTTTTGAGTAACGATGGCACAGGTCCTTGTATCGTGGTCAGTAAGGGGACTCGTCTCGCTTTGGGTCGTGGGGTTGCTCACAAGATCTTGGTGTCTTCTATAAAGCATGGAACAGATATGGGGAGAGACAGGAGGACAAAGAGGTTTTAAAAAATTTATAAAATGTTGAAAATGATACTCAATTACTATTATGGGATCGGCACTTATGGAGAAGTCATTTACTGTAGCCTTAGCGGGTAATCCCAATTCAGGAAAAACCACCATCTTTAATAATCTCACAGGAGTTCGGCAGAAAGTAGGCAATTACCCGGGTGTGACGGTGGAGAAAAAAGAGGGGATTTGCAAATTCAGGGGTCATGTCCTTCACGTGGTAGATTTACCAGGCACCTACAGCCTTACCGCTTACTCCTTAGAAGAGGTCATTGCTAGGAACTTTGTGGTGGACGAAAAACCGGATGTGGTGGTGGACATTGTTGATGCCTCTAATCTGGAAAGAAATCTCTATTTAGCATTACAGTTTCTGGAACTGGGTGCTCCACTGGTGATTGCCCTCAACATGTACGATGTAGCTAAATCACGAGGGATGGATATTGATGTAAAACGCCTATCCGAACTCCTCAAGGTTCCCATTGTTCCCACTGTAGGAAATAAAAGGCAAGGAATGGACAAGCTTTTGGAAGCCATCGTTGATATGGCCCGATATAAAGAAAAATTCAATGGAAAACGCATAAGTTACGGCCGGGAACTTGATGAGGAAATCGCTAGGATCTCCCAAGTTATATCCGAAAAGGCATCCATACCAGAAAAATATCCTCTGCACTGGCTTTCCTTAAAACTGCTGGAGAACGATAACCAGATCAAGAGGCTTTTAGGTGTGGATGGCATTAACCGAGAAATCACTGATGCACTTGATGCTAGTATTCACCACTTGAAAAAGATTTATGGAGATGATCCTGAAGAACTCATTATTGATGGCAGATACGGCTATATTAATGGTGTATATCGGGAGACAGTGCGTATTACCAGCACCAAAGATCGGTTGACCATCTCTGA
>DTXE01000475.1 GCA_012962595.1 Syntrophaceae bacterium
TTGCCATTTGCCATCCACTTTTTTTTCTATAGTATGGTATTCATCAAAAAGGCTGGGAGTGACCAAGTCTCTTCTGCTATATTCATATCAGATGCCATCTCAAGAGCAACCATCGAGGTAGTTACCCTTGGATTTATCTCCAAGAAGAGGGGTTTGAGATCACGGCCTCCCTTGGGAAATAAAAGGTCAATGGCCGCCAGATTGATACCTGTGGCAGAACAAAGTTTCTTTACCCAGAATTGGGCCTTTTTTCTAACCTCTTGGGAAACATCATGATCGATAATGGCCCCTGCACCTACATTAGTAAGAAAATTGTGTGGATTTGGCTGATAACGCCAGTAGAGGAATAATTTTTCACCAATAACCACCACTCTTAAGTCCCTATTTCCCTTTTCTATATACTCCTGAAGGACAAAGCCCTTAGATGCCCCTCTCTCTTCCATCCCCTTCAGCATCTCTAGATGCTTCATGAGTTCTTCTTTGTCCTTAATAAGAAAGACCATACTCCCCTCTCCACCATAGTTGCCTTTAAGGACAAAGGGATAAGGAAAAGGAAGGTTCAAACATTCTAGGGTATGTATGGCCAGAAATTTTTCCAGGCACCTATACACCTTGGTCTTAGGGTGAGGCAATTTGAGTCTTTGAAAGAGAATGGCATCTCCTATCTTTCCTTCAGCAAAAAATCGATAATCGAAATTAGGGAAAACATGAGGGCAATTTAGGCGGCATAGCCAATACAGCCTTGCTCCACAGCCTTGTGGCAAAATAATGGCCTTGGCTTTTTTAATTAAATCCTCTTCAAAAGGAGTGGGGGACCGACCAGCACAGATAATATTGACATCGGCCTCTATACAGGGATGAAAGGAGAGAATATGCTTCATGTTGTTCTAAGGGGTAAGACTGGAAGGAGTCCAGAAGCCGGCAATTGTAAATTCCCACTAAACAGAGATTAATTCTTTCATACTCAACCAAAAGAGCTAAAAAAGATAGATATTTAAGAGAAAAAGCTATCAAAAAATTAAAAGAAAAAATAGAAAAA
>DTXE01000476.1 GCA_012962595.1 Syntrophaceae bacterium
TTGAAAGAAAAGGCCATTGCCCGTAAAGACGAAGTTACCAATCAATTTCTTAGGATATTAGAATACGCAGGAGACCCCAGAAATGGTATAAAGGCAGTACTCATTGCTGGTGACCTCTTTGACCATCATGATCCAGAATCTGATCTCATAGAAAAGGTACTTGTAGCGCTCAAGGCGCTTAATGATGCAGGAATACTTACCATAACCCTTCCCGGAACCCATGATGAGCTTAGTTATCCCAAATCGGTTTTTCAAGTTCAGCAAAACCGCTGGCCAGGACTTCTCATCACAAACCCCTTACCTGCCCATGTCACTACCGTCATCCTTGACGGTATCCCCTGCCATATTTATGGAATGGCCTTTACTGCTGGCTTAAGCCACCCCCCTTTTGATGGAATTAAGACCATAGATGCCCCTGGAAAGCATATAGCCCTTTTTCATGGGACGCTTGATCCACCAGATCTTTTTCATGTAAAGGATCGGGATGTACCACTATTAAGCAAACATCTCTTCCAGTCAGGGATGGACTATGTGGCCTTGGGACATTTCCACATTCCTAAAATCATGTCTAGCCAGGGATGCCTCATCGTATATCCAGGAATCATAGAAGGCAGAGGCTTTGATGAGCCAGGTGTAGGCCTTTTGACTATAGTAGACATGTCCAGCAGTAGGCCGGCTGTAGAGAAGGTCCCTTTTCCTGGTCGTCGAATTGAAAGGCGCGAACTTAACCTAACCCATATTTCAGGCAACGAAGAGATCGAACTTAGACTTAAAGAGTTAGCCGACCCAGATCTCATTCTCAAGGTTAAGTTAACAGGGATTGCTGAATTTATACCCAACCTTAGTCGTCTTACCGCAGCTCTCAGTCCCTCCTTCTATCATATAGCGTGGGAGGAAGATTTTTATGTCTTTGATAATCGGCGGGTTTTGGCCCTTAAGGATCAAAAGATAATAGAAGGCCTTTTGATCCAGAAACTACGTGAGCATTTAAAGCAGGCTAAAGATGAGCGTGAGAAACGGGTAATTGATCTAGCCATCCGAAAAGCACTTACGGCCTTTGAGAGATGAGACCAATGATCAAATTGCGCTCCTTAGAACTGGCTGGTTTCGGTATATTTAAGGATCCACAAATCTTCACCTTTTCTCCCTTTCATATAGAAATGAGGGCGAATGAGGAAGGTAAGTCTACTCTGATAAGTGGGCTTTTAGCCACCATTTTTGGTCTCACCAAGGAAGAGAAGAGAAGCTGGTATAATTGGGAGAAGCCATATCACTTTTATGGTGTTCTTATTTGGGAAAAGGACGGGGAAACTTATTACCTAAAGAGGGATTTTGAGAACGACCAGGTGGAATTAATAAAGGAGGGAAGGGACACCAAGGCCATATTATTTCAAGGAACACACAAACCTTCTGGTCGTACCCCCACTCGCCGTCATTATGAGAGGTTAATGGAAGAGATTATGGGTGTAAACACCAAAGAAATGGCTAAGACTTTGTTCTGCGCAACCCAAGAGGAGATTACCATTGATCTGACCTCCCGCACCCTCCAAACCTTTGTCAGTGGAGAAGGCACAAGAGGTTACCAGGACGTTCTTGATGCCTTTGCTCACGAATTACAAACCATTACTAAAGAAACCAAGGGGATTGGAACATCTTCTGATAAAATCAAAGACAGGTTGCTGGAGAATCTTAAGAAAGAGTTGGATAGAATGCGTTTGGAATGGGAGGGAAGTAACCGGCTGTTACCGGAAAATCATGAGAAGAGAAGAGAGCTTCAACAGGTAGAACGGGATATTGCCGAGATAAAGAGAGAAAGAGAGAGGAAAGAACAATTTTTGAAATTATGGAATGACTGGGAGAGGCTCCGAGACGAAAAGGTAGATGCCCAAGAGAAACAGGGTACCTTAGAGCGAGCCATCAAGTCTTATCAACAGATTGAACAGAGATACCAAGATTTAAGAGATGCATTCCTGCACACTGGATTAGCTCGCTTCGAGGGAGCTCCCAAGGATTTGAGGGATCGACTTGAGGAACTTAAGCATCTGGAAAGGCAGGAAAGGAGGATACAGGATATCGATAACCAGATAGATGAGATTAAAGGATCCTTAGAGATAGAATGTAAGGACATCTTACATCTACCTTCAGATTACATCTCCCGGTTAAAGGATCTTAAGATAATGCGGCATGATAAGGAACAACTTGAAGAAAAAGTAGAGGATAGAGAAAGGCGAATGTATAGGCAGATTAGTGTGAGGAGAAAGCGACGATCCATATTTGTAGGTTTTATAACCGGGGTAATGGTTTTAGCATTGTCCTTGTTGTTTTATCCCCTGCTTAAATCTGCAGGCCTTGGGTTAATAGCCTCGGTTGCCATTGGCCTTCTTGCATATAAACTTCTACCTCTTCCCTCACCGGATGTCTCTCTATCCCAGGAACTCTCATCCATTAAAGGGGAGCTGGAAGACATTGAACACAAATTGAGGCTGGCCGAGATGGACTTGGGGAAAAATGCTGCATTGGAAGAATCTAAGTGGGCGGATATGGAGGGACGCCTTAAACATAGAGATGGCTTGATTTCTAATCTTAACCAGCTTATACAAATGAAAGAGCACCAGAAGGAAATTATGTTGAAAATCATGGAAGGTCGTAGGGCCCTAAGTGGCTATCTCTCAGGAGAAAACCAGTCAGCTGAAGTTACATTGAAAGATCTGCGAGAATACGATGAAAGAATCAAAGACCTCTCCAGTCTCTCGGCCCGAATGACGGGTATCCTTCAGGGACAGGGGGCAAAATCCTTAGAGGACTTATATCAAAGGCAGATTGATGTTCAAAATAAGGTATTAAGGCTTACAAAGGAGATTGAAAACCTGGAAGTGAATTATCCTGCTCTCAAAGACTTATCCCAAAGGGAAGTCTCCGAACAGCATCAGGAATTCGAGGCAATAAAACAGAGGATCAATTATCTGAAAAAACAATTGGAAGAAAAGGAGATCCATAAGGACAGGTTACGTCATGATATTGCCCAGTTGAGTGGTAGGGGTTTGGTAAATATTGAAAACAAGAAGGAAGAAATTAAGGAGTTGGAGAGAAGGATTGAAGAAGTGGAGTTAGAGAGAGATGCCCTGATGCTGGTTTATGAGGTCTTAAGGGAGGCAATTACTGAATATCAGGCTACCTATAAGGACCGATTGGCACAAAGGATTGGGCAATACTTCAAAACCTTTACCTTAAACCGTTATGGGAACATCTCATTAGATGATACCTTTGGAATTACTATATACCATCGAGATGGATATGAACTGACTCCAGATCAACTGAGTCAAGGGGCGCGGGACCAGCTTTACCTAGCCTGTCGCCTGGCGGTTAATGAAATCCTGACAAGGGAAGGTGGCCCTAAGCTTCCCCTTATCTTCGATGACAGCTTTGTTCACTTTGATATGGAGCGTCTTAAAAGAGTAAAGGAGGCATTAGACATCATTTCTCAGCAACACCAGATTATACTTTTGAGCCACGATGTATTGAAATTCCAGCACTGGGGGAAGATGTAACACAACGAGGAGTGGGGCCCAGTGTAGTGCCATTCCATACCCTAATACACTCTTAAGCAATTTCTAAAAACTCCTGTGTAATTTTTTCTTGACAAGTGATTTTAGGCCAAGGTAAATCCAACTAGTTCAATTGAACTTTTGCTATAGGGAGGCGGTTATGAAAAGGGTGGTTTTTATAATTATTTCGTGCCTTTTCCTATGGAGCTCTATTTGTTGGGGAAAAATGGTTAGTGTTGGAAAAAATAAGGTGAATGTCCGCTCTGGCCCAGGTACTAATTATGAGGTACTTTGGCAAGTCTATAAGGGTTATCCTGTTAAGATTTTGAAGAAGAAAGGAAATTGGGTAAAGACAGAAGATTATGAAAGAGATATTGGCTGGATTCATCAATCTCTTTTGTCAGAAATCCAAACAGTTATTGTAATTAAGGATAAAGTAAACATTCGTAAGGGCCCAGGGACTAATTACAGAGTGATCTTTCAGGCTGAAAAGGATGTGATTTTTCAATTGGTAGACCGAAAGGGAGATTGGTTAAAAGTACAACATAAGGATCGTGTGGGATGGATTCGAAGGGATCTGGTTTGGGGAGAATAAGTCAACCCAGGTTGGAGATTTGCCAAACTCCGGGCTTGGTGCCTTTAATCATAATTTCATGGGGGACTACCTTATTACCACCCCTTATCTTAGCTTTGTACATAGCATCATCTGCATATCTCACAAAATTCTCTAGATTAAAAGTGGGATTATATTCTGCTAGGCCAATGCTCATGGTGAGGTGTCTGCGTGTAACAGTGCCGTGTAACACCTTGGGATAAAAGGTGGTATTCTCAAAGACCTTTCTGATCCTATCTGCTACAGAATAGGCCTCTATCCATCCAGTTTCTGGCAATATGACAGTAAATTCCTCTCCCCCATAGCGATAGGCAGTATCAACCCTCCGCACATTGTTACGAATTATCTCACCCAATTTTTCCAGCACCTTATCTCCTTCTACATGCCCATGGGTGTCATTGTATCTTTTAAAGTTATCAATATCCAATAAGATTAGGGAAAGAGGAGCGTGATACCGCTTAGTTCTCTCTATTTCTTTTTCTAATTGGGAATAAAACTGTCTCCGATTATATAGCTGAGTGAGCTCATCGGTGATGGCCATCCGCTTAAGTTTGTCTTCCAATCTCTTTCTCATTGTGATTTCTCTTACTACCCCCAGAACAGCTCCCCTGCCATGGTATTCGAAGTGGACGAAGTCGATTTCTACATCAATAATCTTTCCATCTTTTCTTAGGGCCTTAAATTCACACCTGACTGTTTTTTCAGTACCCACCTCCATCCTTTTAATGGTCTCTGTGAGTAATTCCATCTCCCCAGGAACAATGAGATCTCGGATGTCTCGATCTGTAAGCTCTTCATGAGTATAGCCAAAGATTCTCCGGAATTCTGGATTGGTAAATCTGAAGCGGCCACTCTGGATGACGTAGATACCATCAGTGCATTTTTCTACTAATACCTTATAGATTCCCTGGGTCTTCGAGTGTTCCAAATTAACCCCTTCGTTTATCAGGTATGCTGAGTAAAGCGTGTTTTCCAAACCTTCAATTGAAGGAGTTCATATCACTTTTTCCAGTTCCTGTCAACCCTTTTACCTATAAAAAGCCACTATCGAAGGCAGAAATGTTGTACCATCTTCACAGGTCGCCCACGGGAACTGTTATTCATCTAATGGGGAGGATTTAGAGATTGGGACAGGATATCCCATTTTTTTCTATCAAGGTATGGAAAGGTAAAGATAATAATGCCGGAAGAGGGTGGATTCAAACCAGCATGGATAGCCTCTCTAAACTCTGCAGATGTAATATTCTCAGCTTGAATGATGGGATAAACAGGTTTCTTTGTCTGCATTGAAAAATAATCGGTTATCTCACTTATCCACGTAACTGGCCTTCCACACATCTCATGATAAACCATAGGTGAGAAGGCATCTACATATGGAGACATCTTTTCAAAATCCTGAGCCACACCCCAAATAATAGCCTCTCCAAAATCACCTTTTCGCCAAGGAACAGCAAATATGCCTAATAGGGTCTTGGGTCTAACTTCAGATATTACCTTTCTCACATCCCTTACAAATGAGATTATTTGATCGCTTCGCCATTTGTTCCAGGTAGAGTCATAAAATTTCAAAATCCAGTTAGCCTTTTCTTCCACCGTAGTCAAATTATAGGGGAACTTAACATTAGTGTCCTGGGAGAATTTGGTAAGGCAATTGGTACAAAAGCAGGTTCTTTGTATATTTGGGTTTTTTACCTCCCATTTAGTGGGATATCGAATAAAATCCAGCCATATTCCGTCTACAGGGTATTCCTTAAGTAGGTTGCTAATTTCATCTAGTTTTCTCTGTCTGTAAGGTTCATTGGTAGGACAGAGCCCACCGTATCCATCCATTGAATCTAACGGTTTACCTGTGTGGGTTATGGGGCGAAGTTCCGGAAACTGATTCCAGGGGCCTACTCCACCAAAGACATTGATAGAAAAGAAAACACGCAAACCATTTTTGTGAAGGGCATCGATTAGCCTCTTATCCTTTACCACAAAGGCGCTATTAACTCCGGTCTCTTTTAGTCTTTCTACAGTTTGGTTGATTTTGTCGACTTGAGAGACATTGACTCCATAGATTGCCTTCATTACAAATGAATCCCCTGTGGTTAACGAGATGCTACCTAGGATTAAATAAATAGACAATATGGATAGATGGACAAAGAGCATCTTTTATCGGAATACCAAATAATCTAGTCTACTACTTCCACAGATATTGCTTCTCAACATCCTTATGTAATCTGAACTTAATCACGCATTCTGCCAGATTATGGCCCACTATTCGGATATTATCCAGATTGGGCTCTCCCATTCCTGCTTGTGCACAATAATTCAAATAACCTATATTAGCAAAGTCCACCCCCATAACTGCTACAGCTACCCTATCTGCTGCCAGGAAATCATTACTTACAATGGCCACTCTGGCGTCCACAGGGTCGCCGGCTATGGGACCATCTCCTTCCATCCCCTCAAATCCATCTATCATAGCTAGATCAGGTCTTATTCTTTGAGCCATAGAGAACAGGTTGAAGTTGATTTGTCTTATCCCTTGATGAACCTTTGGTTTATCATTTCTTAGAGGTGCACCCATAACTACATTTTTCAGTGATAGTGTGGCTACAACTGTATCATGGGTTTTCAATACCGCTGCAGAAATAAGATAAATATTAGGGTCAAGTACCAGTTTAGATACCCTGATAGGCAATGGATGTAGATTCTTATCAAGGATAAATAATGTCTTGTAACCACAGTCATCCAGATCACAAAATGTCACATCATATCCCTTTAGGCATTCTTTATAGCCAAAGTTCTCAAATCCTACTTCTGCTCTTGCAAA
>DTXE01000477.1 GCA_012962595.1 Syntrophaceae bacterium
ACCCACGTCCTTGAGGTAGCTAAGGGAATTGGGGTGTATATGGAAGAGTATAGGATTGTAGTAAATAAGTCTACTGTTCCCGTGGGGACTGGAGAGAAGGTTAGAGATATTATCAGGGATGAGCTTAAAAGAAGGGGAAAAGAGATTGAATTTGACGTGGTCTCTAATCCTGAATTTCTAAAAGAGGGAGATGCCATATCCGACTTTATGAAGCCCGATAGAATAATTATAGGAACGGACAATGTGAGAACTGCAGAGATTATGAAGGCCCTTTATGCACCCTTTGCCAGAACACGGGAAAAGGTTATAGTGATGGATGTAAGATCCGCAGAGATGACCAAATATGCAGCCAATGCTATGCTTGCCACAAAGATATCGTTTATGAATGAAATAGCCAATATTTGTGAGCGTATGGGGGCTGATGTAAGTATGGTAAGAAAGGGGATAGGTGCCGACCACCGCATCGGTTATCACTCTATCTTTCCAGGGGTTGGATGATATGGAGGGTCATGCTTTCCTAAAGATGTAAAGGCCTTGATTGTTACTGCCAGGCAGCACGGATATGACCCTCAGATTTTACAAGCGGTTGAGGATGTAAATGAGAAACAAAAGGAACTTTTGGCTTACAAGATAATCCATTACTTTAAAGACAAGGGTGGGTTAAATGATAAGATAATTGGGATATGGGGACTTTCCTTTAAGCCCAATACAGATGATATGCGAGAAGCCCCTTCATGTTTGATTGTAGAGAAGCTTATTTTAGAAGGGGCTAAGATTCAGGCCTTCGACCCGGTAGCTATAAAAAGTGCTAAAGCAGTGTTCGGTGATAATTCCCATATAACCTATTTTGATAATGCTTATGAGGCGTTACAAGGAGCAGATGCGCTAGCTCTTATCACTGAATGGAACCTTTTTAGAAATCCTGACTTTGAAAAAATCAAGTCTTTGCTGAGAAGACCGGTTATTTTCGACGGCAGAAATCAATATGAACCCAAAGAACTTAAGGAAAGAGGATTTGAGTACTTTGGTATCGGCAGGTAATAGGTTGAAGAAGTTAAATATGAGCTATAAGCTATCATCTGAAAGAATGATCCATTGATGCAATGACCTAATAACCTAACATCTCAAACAAGCGGAGCGATCGAACAACTTGAACTTTAATCAATCCATAAACCCATTAACCGAAGGGTAAGTCAGTAGGGAACAGAAGAAAACTTAAGGTTAATCCTTATCAGTTGTGGCCTGTAAGCCATGAGCTCAATCAATTACCTGATGACCCTGTTAGATA
>DTXE01000478.1 GCA_012962595.1 Syntrophaceae bacterium
CCACAGCACCATTCCTCACCCATCACATGATATTTTAGCCCTAATTTATCGAAGATTCCAAGCATAGCATCTGCAATCTCCGGCACTCTATATCTGGCAATGGGAAATCTGGCAAATTCATAGAAATCAGTTACCTCATCCAATGTTAAGGCCTTCTGAATCCAGGGTGACGGTGGTAGTTTTTTAAAACTCCTGTACCTAACCTCTTGAGGACTATTATACTTTGAAAAAAGGCGATCCCAGAAAGAGTCACTATATATTTTACTCCTCTTGCCAGGTTTTCTCAAAAAGTCTAAATAACCTTGATATACCATATCTTGGGTTTCTATGAGGTTCAACCATTTAAAGAGAGAGGTGGGTTGAGGAAGAGAGGCCATCTTCTTATATTCAATATTTGATTCTTTGATGAACCTGTGCGCAGATTTTACTGCCCTATGGTGATAAATACCGCACAAACCTATGTAAAGGGTAAGAAGAATGAGTGAAAGGGAACAGATCAAGGTAGTCCATCTTTTGAGAAAATAACAAAGTATCAAAGGAATCAGTAAGATGGCCGTAAATGAGGGGTCGATTATAAATACCAGATCAAGCCAGAAGCGTCTATTTGAGAGGGGTGAAAATATCATGGTTCCATAGGATGTGATAAGGTCAAGAAAGAGATGACTTAGCAGGGCAAATGCGCATATCCAGAAAAATACCCAAAATCGCTTGATGTGTGAGATCTTAACAAAAATGTATGCCAAAATGAGGGCAAAAAGAGGTATGCAAAATATAGAATTTAGAATCCATCGATGATATTTTACTAATAGAAGCTTATCTCCCAAAAGATATAAAGGCCAATCTATGTCCGGCAAGAGAGCAGAGGCAACTCCGGCTATTGTTCCCCACTTACCAACTGTTTTATTCAAGCCGGCCTTTGCGATTGCCGCACCAGCCAGACAATGAGTGATGGTATCCAGTTATGTTTCTCCCAGTTTCTTGTCCTTCGCTACCTAGCGATTTTAGTTGAAAACGAGGCAAAATTAAAGAAGATTTTGAGAATGGGGAAATACTTGACAATGGGAGCCTGATTATCTTATAAAACTATTTCGCTTTTCAGCAGAATAAGACAATGGACGAAAACCTGACCATAGAGAAAATCAAAGATTTCTCCAAAAATGGGAAGATCACTTGCCGACAGGCCCTTAAAATCGCAGAAGAAAGGGGTGTATCTCCAGAAAAAATAGGCACCCTTCTTAATAAATTAAAGATAAAAATTGTTAGCTGCCAACTGGGGTGTTTCAAGTGAGGTGCATATTTGGACCGGTCTCTTCAAGAAGACTCGGTTTATCTTTGGGCTTAGACCTCATTCCTTATAAGACCTGCAGCTATGACTGTATCTACTGCGAGTTGGGACGGACTTCACATAAAACCCTTGAGCGCCATGAATATATTCCAAAAAAAGAGGTACTCAAGCAACTTTGGTCCTATCTTGAAACGCTAGATGTAATGCCTGATTATCTTACCCTCTGCGGCTCTGGCGAGCCAACCCTCAATTCAAAGATAGGTGAAATCATAAGAGAGATAAAGGGTAAGATTTCTATTCCTGTAGCCATATTAACCAATGGCTCTCTGCTTTTCATGGAAGATGTTAGAAGAGACATGGTAGAGGCGGATGTGGTTTTACCCTCTTTAGATGCGGTGACGGAAGCAACCTTTCAGGTGACAAACCGTCCTTATAAATCCTTGGACATAAAGAAGGTGATAAAGGGCATGGTTGATTTTAGGCAGGAATTTGGGGGGCAGATATGGCTAGAGGTCATGCTGTTACGAGGGGTAAACGATGAGAAGTCAGAGATTAACAGGATAAAGGCCATTATTGAGAGAATCAAACCTGATAAAATCCAGCTGAATACGGTTGTGAGACCTCCGGCGGAGGATTATGCTGCTCCTCTTACCTTAAATCAGCTAAATAAAATCAGAGATACCCTGGGAGATAAAACTGAGATAATAGCTGATCTTACCAAGACCCGTAAATTTCACCCCAGTACTAATTTAGAGGTAGACATCCTCAGTATAATTAAAAGAAGGCCTTGTACTGCCGAGGATATATCAAACTCCTTGGGTGTACCGGGGACAGAAATTGCTGATACTATGGGTCGATTGATCAAGAAAGGTAAGGCGAGGTATAGGATTTTCAATGGAAAGGGATTTTACAGTCTCCCCTGAGAACTTCTTAAGTTAGAAGTGAGAGGTGAAATGAGGGTTAGACTTACCATATTATGTGAAAATACTGTCACTTTTGCCTTAAATACCCTTGGTGAACATGGTTTTTCAGTGTTTATTGAGACTGAATATGGAAATTATCTGCTCGATACCGGACAGGGTAGTACCCTCATCCATAATGCTCTATCTCTCAAAAAAGATTTGCGAAAGGTAAATAAGATATTCCTAAGTCATGGCCATTATGATCATACTGGCGGACTTCTTCCTTTTTTGAATATAGTACATGGTGTTGAGGTTATTGGCCATCCTGATGTTTTTATGAATAGGTATGCAAGGCGACCTTCTGGAGAGATAAATTACATAGGAATACCATATCGGCAGGTGCTTTTAGAAGGTATGGGGGCTAGATTTATCCTCCATAAAACATTTGAAGAAGTAGGCCCTGGCCTTTTTCTTACTGGTGAAATACCCAGAAAAACTACCTTTGAAGGAGGAGATGCTCACCTATTGATTAAAGAAGGAGACGGTTATATTCCCGATCCTTTTCTGGATGACCAATCGCTCATCCTTGATACCCCAAAGGGATTGATTATAATTCTGGGCTGCGCCCATGCAGGCACTATTAATACTATTAATCATGCAATCGATAGAATGGGTAAAGACAAAATTTATGCAGTAGTAGGGGGAATGCACTTACATTCCTCCACATCTGATCAGATAGAACAAACCGTCAAGGCCCTAAATGAATTTGACCTCGGGAGGTTGGGCACATCTCACTGTACAGGCCCCAATGCTTCACATATATTAGCCTCGGTATTCGGGGATAGATTCTTTTTCGCTCATGTAGGCACTGTGATTGAAGCGTAATCAAGTTTATAATGAGAGCTCTCATAATATACGAGCCTGAGGAATGACAAAGGAAATGATTTTTGGTATTGAGGAATTTGGTTTTCATTTGATATTTAGGCTTTAGGGTATGGATCCTGTATCATGTATCGTGAATCAGGGCATTTAGCATTTAAAACTGCTTATAGGGGGGATTCTCTTGGATAACGTAAGGTATGATGTTGGTATCGACATTGGTTCAGTCAGTATAAATTGTATAGTTCTCGCCCCGGAGGGCAAGATAACCTTTGAGTATCCTTATAAAAGACATTTCGGAAGGGTCTTGGAAGAAACCATAGCCCTCATAAAGGACCTTTATAGAAGATATGGGAGAGATAATATTAATTCTATCTCTTTTACCGGGAATCATGGCAAGGTTATCAGTGAAAAGATTGGTGGTATCTATGAGTTTGATACCATTTCACAGGTTCTGGGTTCTATACATGTAGCCCCAGGTGTGCGGACTATCATAAGCATGGGGGGGCAGGATATCGCCTTGTTCCAGCTAACCTATAACCATGACTCATGGGAATTAGAGTATTTTAATATGAACGGACCTTGTGCTTCGGGAACCGGTTCTTTTATAGATCAGCAAGCAGAAAGACTTTCTTCATCCATTTATGGAAAAGAGATAGATCTCTCGCAGGAGCATATTCTGAATACCCTGGAGGACTTTATCAATATAGGGCTTCAAGGCAAGAACCCAGCCAATGTGGCCTGTAGGTGTACAGTTTTTACTAAGACAGATATGATTCACTTACAGAATAAAGGTGAAAAACTGGAAAATATCATTTCTGGTTTGCACAAAGGTAATGCAGCCAATTATGTTAGCACCATCGTTTGTAGTAGGAAAATAAGTGCTCCTGTTATCTTTATCGGGGGGTTGGCCTCTAATATGCTTCAAGTAGAGGCATTCCGAAAGTATTATCCCAATATCATTGTCCCACCGTACCATACCTCTTTGGGTGCCTTGGGAGTGGCCTTGCAGACCCAAAGGCAGGGCCTTAGAGGTATTGTTGAAATTAGAAAGTTAGAATCCATTAGCAATTTGGAGATGGAATCATTCCCTCGGGCCCCCAGGCTTAGGCTCAAAAAGACATACTTCCCCGAAGATAATGAGGTTACCTATGTGTTTGATAAAACAAAGAAGATCGATGTATTTCTAGGGATTGATATAGGATCCACTACCACCAAATATGCCCTCATTGATAATGAGAAAAATATAGTTCATAAAAGATATTTTCAGACTCAGGGAAAACCCATCGAGGTTACTCAAAACCTTTTATCCATCATCCGTGAGGAAGTTGGGGATTTTATCCATATCAAGGGTGTAGCTACCACCGGTTCGGGTCGGAATGTGGTGGGAGATTTTATTAATGCTGACTTGATAATTGATGAAATAACTGCTCATGCCAGGGGAGGAGTGGAGATCGATCCTACCATAGATACCATCTTTGAAATTGGAGGCCAGGACTCCAAATACATATATATTGAGAATACCTACCCCCTGGATTTTGACATGAACAAGGTTTGTGCAGCGGGAACCGGAAGTTTTCTTCATGAACTGGCCAATAAAAACAAGATAAATATCGTGGATGAATTTCAAGAAGTAGCCCTTTCTTCAGAGCGTCCTGTTAAATTGGCCGAAAGATGCACGGTATTTATGGAATCAGATCTTATGTCCTATGCCCAAAAAGGTGCTCAAAAGAAAGACCTAATTGCTGGCCTATGCTATGCCATCGTCTACAACTACCTCAACAGGGTTATAGGTAAGAGGAAAATCGGCAAAAACATTATGTTCTTAGGAGGACCATCTCTCAATAAGGGCATAGTGGCTGCCTTTGAGAATGTTCTTAATAGACAAATTATCGTTCCCAAACATCGGGAGGTGCTGGGTGCCTTTGGGGCAGCTTTGAGTGTACGGGAGAAGATGCAGAAAGAGGGGATAACCGAATCCATCTTCAGGGGTCTGGATGAGCTGATTAACGATAAGATGAAATATGTAGAGACCATATGCAGGGCCGATAAGAACTGCCATAATGAATGTAAATTGAAGATTTATAATTTTGGGGGACGTAAGAGCGTCTGGGGTGGTGAATGCGGCCGATATGATGTAGCCAAGCCAGGTACTGTTATGGAGAAGAATTATTTTAAACTAAGGGAGACCACATTTTACAAATTTATGGAAGGAAAGTATTTGGATCTTGACCAATTGCTGAGATCCTCTAAAGAAAAAGAGCCTTCCTTTTGCTACATAGATGGTAAACCCACAGTGGGTATGCAGCGGGCCCTTTACTTTCACCAATTTGGTGTATTCTGGACCAACTTCTTTTCAGAGCTTGGTTTTAAGTGCATTCTCTCCCCTAAGACCAATCATCAGGTATCTAGCGCTGGTATTGAATCAATGACTTCGGAGACATGTTATCCGGTTAAGGTATCCCATGGTCATGTCAAAATTCTCATGGATAAAACCAAATATCTATTTTTACCCAGCATGATCAATATGCCCACCCCTGATGAAAAGGAAACCGGTTTTTACTGTCCTATGGTCCAGAGCAACCAATATATGGTTAAGGCAGCCCTTTCTTTAGATGAGAAAAAATTAATAACACCCACTGTTCATTTTAAATGGGATGACAGGAGATTATGGGCTGAGCTCCATTCACAATTAGCCCCACTGTTTCACTTCTCTAGAAGAAAGGTGGAGAATGCCTTTCACACCGCAATGGAAATACAAAAGGCATTTGAGATGGAAATGTACCGCATGGGAAGGGATATTATAAAATCGGTTGGTGAAGGGGAGATATTAGTGGTGGTCACAGGAAGGCCATATAATCTATGTGATGAAAGACTAAACTTAAGATTGGGCCATAACTTAAGCAAACTGGGTATCAAGGCCATTTCTCAGGATTTTCTGTATACGGATGATGTACATTTATCAGACTTTCCCCATATGTATTGGGGACTAGGGGCCAAGATACTCAGGGTTGCCAAGGCCATCGAGAGTAGACCAAATTTTTATGGAATCCATTTGACGAACTTTTCCTGTGGTGCCGATTCATTCTTAGAGCATTTTTATAAGCACATAATGGGAGATAAGCCTTATCTGATACTGGAGCTTGACGAGCACAGTGCAGTTGCTGGGGTGATGACCCGACTAGAGGCCTATAAAAATGTCATTCACAACAGCCATGCTAAGTACCTTAAGTCAATAACCATGGCGGCCTAAATGGCTTAGAGCATAGAGCCTGAATTTAAAGAAATGGGAATTTGGAGAAGGCCATGGAGAAGGGTTTTGAATCACTAAAACAGAAAATAGGTCAGTTTAGCCTAAAGGATAAGGTACTTTTAATTCCAGAAATGAATCATATAGGTTCTCATTTGATGGCTGGTGTGTTCAGGGGTTTTGGAATAAAGGCCAAGGTAATGAATACCTACCATGGCCTGGCTCTGGGAAAGGAATTTACCTCTGGCAAAGAATGCTTTCCCTGTCAGGTTACTCTGGGTGATATCCTCTACTATATGCAGAAAGAAAAGGAGAAATTGGGTCCAGATTTTGATGTAGGCAGGTACGTCTATTTCATGCCAGAGGCTGAGGGTCCATGCCGATTCGGCATGTATAATAAATTTCATAGGATGGTTTTGGATACCTTCCAAGATTTACAGCATATAAAAATTGCTGCCTTGACCTCCAAGGATTCATATACCATAGGGGAGTTACTGGAGAAGGAACACGCCAAAAACTTCAGAAGATCCGCCTACTATTCGGTGATCGTTGGGGATGTCTTGGATAGAGTATTATGGCGGATAAGGCCCTATGAAAAGAATGAGGGAGAAGCTACAGACTATATGGAGAAGGCCATGCACAAAATGGCAGATTTGTTTGAACAATATGCATTTGAGAAAAATTTCAAGAAGATTCGGGAACACCTAAAAGAGATAATCATGGGTGCTAAAGAGATTATGGATCCTTCAATTCCCAGAAAACCTCTCATTGGAATAGTAGGAGAAATATATCTTAGGAGTCATCTAGCATCTAATCAACATATCATTGAGATGCTGGAAAAACTAGGTGCCGAGGTAGTTAATGCCTCTATCGCTGAGTGGGTTAATTATACCACTTATGAAAGAATAAGAGAGGCCAAAAGGGATCTTATAAGTTACTGGAGGGTTAGAGATTTTCCGAGCATGAAGGCCCTCATCAAGAAGATGATAAATTTCAAGATAGACCTTACCTATCAGTACCTACGACAGAGGCAACTATATAAATTTGCTCAGAGATATCTGGATATTAAGGATGATCATAACATAGCCCATTTGGATAGGATATTGCAGAAGTACCATATTTATGACTTTGAAGTAGGCACAGAGGCATGTTTAAGTATCTCTGGGGCAATTGAATATGCCACAGGAGGTTATAATGGAGTAGTCAATGTCTTTCCCTTTACCTGCATGCCCAGTACCATAACCTCCTCTATTGTCAGGCCCTTAATGAATAATCTTAAGGTCCCTTATATTGATTCCGTCTATGATGGATCTTTTCAGCCGGTAAGAGAGGCAACCTTAAGGACATTTATGTATCAGGCATACCAGCATTTTGAGAGAAATGGGGGTAGAGGCTCTCATTTGACCCATATGTGAGAGCTTTTCTATTACATCTCGCCTCGTTGGCCTTTTTTGAAAATAGTTGCCCCTGTGGGTATCTCTGGATGTTCTCCCAGCTCCTCAGTCAAATACCTCACGCCATTAGCTAGAGACATCCTTGGGGCATACCCAAGAGATTTGATCTTGGAAATATCACTTACCAGACGGTAGGTATCTTCCATAATATCAGATATCACATCCACCATGACCGGCTGGCCCGTAATAGAACCAATGACATCTGTCAACTCCCGCATGGTCACCTCTTCCCCAGATCCTAAGTTGAAGACCTCCCCAGGATGGGCACGGTCGGCAATCAAGAGCAAGCCCTGGATAACATCGCTGATATGAACAAAGTCCCTAGTTTTTCGGTCCATATCACCCACTATTCGGATGGGCTTCTGGTTGAGATGCCAACGGAGATACCGTGAAACCTCAACCAAGGCTAGCTTCGGATTTTCTCTGGGGCCATAAACGCAGAATGGCCTCCCTATAACCACAGGTAACTCGTATGTGTGGAGGAAGGAATCGCAGCAGATTTCCCCAGCTAGCTTGGACGAGCCATAGGGGATGAAGGGCTTTGTTGGGTGATCCTCTCCTATTGGAAAACACTGAGGTCTGCCATAAACTGAGGCCGAGGAGACATAGACAAACTTTTTAACCCCCGCTTGGAGCGCAGCATCCAGGACATTGAAGGTTCCCCAGGCATTGGTCTCAAAATCGAGCCTGGGGTCGTTGACAGAAACAGTGCCATTGGCATTAGCGGCCACATGGAAAATTAAATCAGTATCCTTTGCTGCCTCGGTGATTTGTCCAGGATTCCGCACATCGCCTTTTATCAACCTGATTCCTGAGGGAAGATTTCCCTCTGCCCCGGCGGAAAGGTTATCGAAAACCACGACCTCCTTACCCAAAGACAAAAGTGCATCAACCAGATGACTTCCTATGAAGCCGGCACCACCCGTCACTAATATTTTCTCATATTCATCTAGCATTAAAGCCTCCTTTGAATCCCACTCAATTTTTGGACTTGGGCTCTCTAGAGGAAATTTTACGGTCTCATATCATATTCAAGAAGTGACAGCAAGGTTAAGTATTGGTGGAAATTTTTTGGAGATCGTGGTAGATATTCCCCGTCCTAAGAAA
>DTXE01000479.1 GCA_012962595.1 Syntrophaceae bacterium
ATCAATTTATCTTAAGACCTTGACAAGAATCGCTGAGTTGATAAATGCACATCTCGGTAAGGCAGGATTTGTCCAACATATCCTTGATACCATAATTCATTGCACCAATGCCGAGCGCGGAGCCCTCTTTATAAAAACCGCAAAGGGTATAGAACTTGCTGCAGGTCAGAATATTGACCATACTACAATCAAAGACGCCAATGAGCTTTCATTGACCGCAATAAGAGAACTGGAGAAGAAGAAGATTATCTTCACCTTCGATGCACTTTCTGATCCGGACTTTAATGTTAAAAAGAGCGTTATCTTAAATAAAATTCGCTCCCTGATGTGTATACCACTATCAATTTCTGGGAATACAATCGGCGCAATCTATCTCGATTCTCGATTAAAGACTGGAATATTTGGACCCCGGGATAAAGAATTTCTCCTCACAATCGCAAAGATTCTCAGTTCTGTAATCGAAAAGTCATTTATCTTCCAGAGAATCACTGAAGAGAACATCCTTTTAAAAAGTCGGATAATTGAAGAGATTGGAAAGGGCTATATCATCGGAAATTCATCCACCAGGATGTGATCGGTATGCTCATCAAATGCATATAAAATGTTAGCCCATTCAGGATGCTCTGAAATAAGGTAATAGGTAAGAAGTTCTAAGTCCTCAAAATCCACTAGCCCTTTCTCTCTCTTTCTATCGGCATACTCTCTAAGAAAGCGGTCTCTGAACAGGGCGTAAAATTTTTTAGTTCTGTCTCTGGTATATAAAGAATTCAAAAGCCACCAGTATCTAGCCATCCTTTCTGTCCAATCTCTGTAGCCTTCAAGTCTCTGCTTACCTTTAGGTGGCTTGTGTCTTGGACTCCCTCCACTTAGAAAGAGTTCTTTGCTTTGATTAAGAAGGGCATGTACCTTACTCACATTTTGGGAGTCTAAGGAATCAGGGAATAGGTCTTGGTAATGGTCTATATATCGTGGTCCAACCTTTGAATGTTTGAGGATAATGGCATCATCTATTGATTGGATATGGAGAGGTAAGTCCTTAAGCTCTCTGGCCTCATCCACCTTGTGAGACAGGCGAAGCGGGTCAGAGAGCAATCGCTTGTGGAACAGAACCCCCAGCAATCTATATATCTCATTCCAGCCCTTGAACCCATTTTCAGAGATAAGTTGCATAAGAAGGGTATGATAGTTGGAACCGCCCTCTCTTTCCCCTATTCTCATAAGGGTGTCATAAACGATCTCACGCCAGAGTGACTTTGGATCATCCAATATCTCCAAGTTAGGATCCAATCCTGATATAGAAGAAAACCGACGCAGCATAGATAAGCAAAAGGAGTGAATGGTAGATATTCTCACTTTGAGTATCTTTTCCCTTATCTTCCGGGCCAGCTCTTTATTTTGCTCACCAAGGAGGGTGAAGATACGCTCCTTCATCTCTGCTGCAGCCTTTTCGGTAAAGGTAATGGCAAGAATCCTCTCAGGCTCCACACCCAGAGTCAAGAGTTCCATATATCTCCTGGCCAACCTCTCGGTCTTTCCAGAGCCAGCAGGTGAGGAGACTATGATATTTCTATATACCTCACAGTCTCTGGTCTCAAATTTCATTTTTCTGTGGTCTCCGTATCCAAGACAAAGGCGCAGCTGAATCTACAGTCGCACCTTCTACAATTTCTTTCAGAAGAAGGTTTAGGATGGAAGATGCCTCTTCGTATAGACTCTGCCGCAGATTTTGCAGCCTCTAAAGACACATCAATTAAATGCCCCACATCCCTCTCGCCTCTTGGGAACCAGTCAATCTTCATATCCCCTAAGGAGTAAATACCCAGTTTCTCTATCCTTAAATGTGGTTCGGTGAGTTCTAGTAATTTTGCATAAAGTGGAAGCTGGATATGAATACCCTTATCCATCATAGTCTGAGTCACCCCCACCCTTCCTGTTTTATAATCTATTATCCGAGTATCCCCATCCCTTTTATCCACCCGATCAATTCTTCCTTTAAGCCGAAGCCCTGCCGATACCTCCTGTCTCAAAACATACTCTACCTTGAAAGGGTAAAACCCTTCCTCTCTTAATTCCCTTTCATACGCTATAAATTGAGGAATTATATTCTTGAATATCCTCCTTGCTATCTCCGACCAAAACCTAGGATGTCTCTGTTGATTGAGAACCTTCTCGGTGCATGCCATAATCCTCTCATCAATGTTATCAAGAGAAACATCTCCATCCTGATAAAGCATTGCCAGGATTCTGTGGGTGAGTGTTCCCCAGATTTTGGCCTCTACTTCATAGGTTGGTTCTTGTTGTATCCTTAGGTTAAGTACATTTTCTAAGTAAAAGAGATAGGGACAATATCTATAGCGCTCAAGTCCCGTTACACTGAGGTATTCATGAGGACCAAACCTTCTTACCAAGTAATCTTTGACTTCTGAATCTTGGCTAAAGTTTACCCCTTCAAATACCATACAAACGCCATCTTTCTGGCCCTGTAAACACATCTCCTCTTCCGGGGAGAAGAGGTATTTTTCAGGACTTAAGGAGATTATTTCTCCTTCAAAAAAAGGGGAGGGGAGAAGTAATCGGTCTCCCTCTGTAGTGGGATAAGATAGGTATGGCTCATTTACTGAAGAAGTGCAAATTCTAAAATAATGGAGCCTCTGGCGCTTAAGGTATCGATCAACATTGGGTAATCCCAGTCTTATCTTTACCCTTTCAGGCAAAATGGGATCGTGATCGGGGTGTCCTGGAAATTTCCCCTCGCACACCCCCCCAAAAAACAGATTTTGGGTATCAATACCCCTGGTCTCTAAAAGACCCATTATCCTTACCCCTTCCCCTCCCTTTTCCACCGGGCATTTGATCATACCAGTAAGGTAATCGATGATTTTTATGAAACGGGAAAGGCTATAAGTGGTCTTCCCAAACCTTTCCTCAAGATGCTCTAATGAGGACAATATCTCAAAAAACCTCTTTTTTGCCTCCAAAAGGGGATTATCTTCCCTTAAATTCTGGCAAAAGCCCAGTTTGGCAAGAGCTTCCCTAAGTGCTTTTGTATGCTGGGACAGGCTACCTTCCTCTTTAAATCCCTCCAATTGGTTAAAAAAGATGTCTATTCCTTTTTGCACCTTTTTTATCAAAGTCCATTCTGAGTTCTCTATCTCCCCGGACTCCCTGAGTAACCTGCTAAGTCCCTGCCATCTCACCTTGCCTTTAATGATAGCTGCCTTCTTGGAATAACAAGATGCCCACTCCTTGGCCTCAGGCGGAATCTGAGGAAAGTAGGGAGAGCTCAGGGCTATAGCGGTAGAAAGCCTTGGAAAATCATGGCTGACCGCATTAAGAAGCTCAAGAACCGCCATAACGGGGGGGAATGTCTTCAAAGGCCTATCTAAGTATATGATGTGAGGTATTCCATACTTTAAAAATATCCTATGGACAGAAGGGGCATAATGGGTGACTCTGGAGAAGGTAATTATGGTATCATGAAGAGAGAGGTCATCTTCTAAAAATCGCCTCTTAATCTCTCTGGCCATTCCTTCTATTTCTTCTTCCGCAGATGGAAAGGCAAAAAGTTTGAGCCCCTCCCTTTTGGGTGGAACGTCTTGATACTCCTCTTCCTCAAAGTACCCAGTTTCTCTAAGGAAACTTAGAAATTCTCCGGGTATCTCATATTCCTGTGGGCATCTTCCATCATAGAAGGCGGTGGCAAGAACCCCCTTGCTCTTATCAAGTAGGGTGGTGAGGATCCTTTCCTCTAACCTTGTCAGGTCGTAGAAGCCATCCACTATAAGCAATTTGGGTGGAGAAAGATATTTAGCTATAAAGGAGGGGGCAAGAGATAAAATCTCTTCATCATCGGCCAGATGCCTCTCGCCCAGAGCATTAATATATAACTCCATTATATCTACTGCATCTTGGCTTTTATGGTATACATCATGGTAGCCCTCAAGCTCTTTTTTAAATTGCTCCTTTAGTTCTCCACAGGTAAAATCTGGCAGGTAGTGCCTTATATCTTTGATGAATTTAACCACATGCTGGGCATAACCAAGGCCTATGTTCTCCTTAATTTCTGAAATTATAATGGGTTTCAGATATTCTGGAAGGTATTCCCTTTCTCCAAATCTCTCATAAAGGTTTTGAGCAAATTGCTTAATGGTAAAAAACTCAGGTGTGATGTAGGCGTCATGCGGAGCAATAGAAGAAAAGATCCTTCTAGCCATTTCCACCTTTTGGGCAGTGGGACCAATGTAGAAAACTTTTGAAAAATCTCTGTCAGGGATTCTTTTAATTGCCTTATTGAGAATGGTTTTGGTCAGCCCCTGCTTCCCAAATGGGGATACCATAAGCAGACCCTTTTTAGTGGAGTTACTGTGATTTCTGTAAGTAAGCGATAATTGTTCCATAGATGAAAAGAGTTCAATTGAAATAATTGAAATTATACCTTATCTTCCATCTCGTTGTCAAGGGAAACCATGGTGCCTTTCTTTTCTTGACTTCTGATATATTCAAATAGATAATGCTCTGGGATATATTCTGTTAACCGTAACTGCTGGCAGGAGAGGAACTCCACGAACCACGGACACCAACAACGTAACTTTTATTAAAGAGATGCTGTAGATGTCAGCTTGGATCCCACCCGAAGATTTTGAAATTGCTACCTTCCAGTTTAAGATAACTGCTACCACCCCATTGTCTTTGCCTACTTATAAAGGTTCTACGCTCAGAGGCAGTTTTGGCACGGCATTTAAGCGTATAGCCTGTATATCCAAACAAAAGATATGTGGAAACTGTCTGATCAAAGATAAATGTATCTACATCTATATTTTTGAGACTCCACCCCCTGCCGATACTCAAATGATGAAAAGATATCCATCGGTACCACATCCCTTTATCCTGCTTCCCCCTTCAGAAGAAAAGACCGCTTATGAACCAGGTGAAGGACTTTTCTTTTATCTTACCTTAATTGGGCGTACTATCCACTACCTGCCGTATTTTATCTATACCTTTGAAGAGGTGGGCCGGATGGGGATAGGTAAGGGACGAGGTAAGTTTATCCTTTCTGAGGTTTTGGGTCTGGATAGGCATAAAAGGGAGATTCGGATTTATAATGGAAAGACTAAGACATTGAAGGGTCAAAAGGTTATTAACCTCACCTGGAATAGGTTAATTGACCATTGTGAATTTCCTGCAAACCCTCAACTTATCACTCTCAACTTCCTTACCCCTACCCGCTTCAAATATGATGGCAGATTAGTTCTTGATCTAGAGTTTCATATCCTAATAAGGAATCTACTCCGCCGCATATCAACCTTATACTATTTTCACTGTGGTCAGGAGCTAAAAGTGGATTATAAGGCGCTTATAAAAAAGGCACAGGAAGTAGAAAATAAAGATAGAGAACTGAGATGGTACGACTGGGAGCGCTATTCTCGACGCCAGGATACAAGAATGAAGCTGGGTGGATTTATGGGAAGGATAACCTTTAAGGGAGAAATGAAAGAATTCATGCCATATATAATTTTGGGAGAGTATATCCATGTAGGTAAGGGAACAGGATTTGGATTAGGCAAATATGAGATATTAGATGCGAGATGAAAGGGGAAAGATGCGAGGGATAAGATGCGAGGGATAAGATGAAAGGGGAAAGATGAAAGGGATAAGATGCTAGGGATAAGATGAAAGGGGAAAGATGAAAGGGATAAGATGTGAGATGAAAGGGATAAGATACTAGTCACTAGC
>DTXE01000480.1 GCA_012962595.1 Syntrophaceae bacterium
GGGATTTTGAATTTTAATCCCTGCCTATATTGCATTTTCATATTTCTTTGTGGCCCAAAGGGCCATGAGGGTTTCACATGAAAATAGCTCCTCCATTCCATTTCATATTTCTTTGTGACTGAAGGTCATGAATGTTTCATGTGTTCAAAATAACCTGGAATAAAATCCTGGTGGTGCCACTTTTCAGAGGATAATTCTAGCCATATCCTTGTTTGACTCGACTCCACCTGCCAAATCTTGTCAGGCAGGCAAAATCTTAGCTGGTTTTGCCAGCCACTAAAGGTTCACTACCCAGACCCTTGGGATTTATTTTAGACTTGGTACTTATTTGGTAGCTTCTGGAGGCAATTGTGCTAGTAACCCTAAGTGCTCTGGGGTTAAATACCACCTAAGCTTACCCTCATGGGTGGGGAGTTTTTCGACATCTATGCGGCACACTCCCCCCATCTCAAATTGGATAGAAATACGGCTCTCACTCATCAGAACCGAAGCTATCTCTGGCAAGGAAGGTAGATGTCCAGCCAGAAAGACACGCTCTTTGGCCACAAAGGATTTAAGATAGGATACTGCCTCTGTAGCTGGAGAAAGTGGCTCCAAGGTTTCGGTAAGTTCTATTTGGTCTTCAGGGTAACCCAGCTCTCGGGCGACTATCTCAGCTGTCTGGCGTGCACGCTTTTTTGGACTAGAGACGATCAAGTCGAAATGGACTTGCAATCTCTTCAGTGCCTTTGCGCTTAATCGGATCTGATTTTCACCTTCTGGCGAAAGGCCTCGTTCCGGATCCTTGTCTTTAGGTAAGGCGTCTCCATGCTGCATCATATAAATTTCCATTTCCTCCTACCTCCTTCCAGGAATTAAGGCATAAACCCCTTAGAATGTTTTTTCTAACAGGGTAAAATCCTTAACTTTTGGTTCAGTTTCCCACTCTATGCTCTTAGCTATCTTAACTGGCTTCACATGAGGGAACTTTATACTTAAGGCTCTTTCTTTTCTCATCGGTCAGAACAGGCTTTATCTTCCAATTTGTCTCTGCCATATTATCCTGCTTTTTGATGAGGAGCCACTGATTCCTCCCTTTGCTCTTAAGAAGGGATAGAGCAAAACTACCTTTTAATTTCTTTCCCTTTAAAATAAATCCCATTCTGCCTTTTTCGATTTGCCGCTCTGGCTGTTCAGCTTTAAGAGGTACATACTGCCCCTGATCCCATATGATGACGGCTCCTGCGCCATAATATCCCTCGGTAATAATCCCTTCAAACTTTGCATATTCCAGAGGGTGGTCTTCTACCATGATGGCTAGTCTTTTATCTTTGGGATTCATGGAAGGACCCTTTGGTATAGCCCAAGACCTTAAGACACCTCCCATCTCCAAACGAAAATCATAATGAAGATGGGAAGCATGGTGTTCATGGACCACAAAACGCAATGGAGATTTTCTAGATTCAGCTTTTTTGACCATGCTACTGAATATAATAGATTTTATAGACTGAGTCAATCCTCACATTTGTTTCTCAGAGCCAACTAGGATAGAATTAGATTTGGATAGGAATTCAATAGCCCAACATAGAGAGGGTAGTAATTGACTCTGAGGATTTCTAAAATATAAGGGGGGAGGAAATGGACGGGAAGAAGTGGGTGTTAATTAGTTCATACTGAAAAATGCATGTCTTAAGAGCTAGCTGATGGTCCTCTAAGATTTAACTTTTTGAGGTCCTGGGGACTGTTTATGTTGTCCAATAATCTCATAA
>DTXE01000481.1 GCA_012962595.1 Syntrophaceae bacterium
ATATCATTTTCCAAAATATATTATTGAAGGTAAAATATGATAAACTATATAATTTATGAATTTCAAAAACATCAAATTTACAAAATTTGCATTTTTTGATATTTGGTATTGTTTGGGATTTGTTATTTGGGATTTTAATCCCTGCCTATATTGCATTTTCATATTTGTTTGTGACTGAAGGTCATGAATGTTTCATGTGAAACCTCATCACTCAAGTCCAATGGTTTATGTAAAACCTAATAATTTACCGCCCTGGTACACCATAAAAGATACTATCCAGGCCAGACTGTTGGTATAGATGATCATAAAAAGGGGCCATTTCCAAGAGTTAGATTCTTGTTTGACAATGGCAATAGTGGCCATGCATGGCGAACTAAGCAGGGCAAATACCATAATGGTAACGGCTAGAAGGGGCGTGAATAAAGGGTCATTTCTAACTGATTCAACAAGGGAAAGGGATTCCTCACCCTGTACTTCACCCAAGGCATAAATTTGACCCATGGTTGACACAAACACCTCTTTAGCGGCAAATCCGGATACCAAGGCGATACTCAAGCGCCAGTCAAAGCCAAGGGGTTTTAAAATAGGTTCTATAACCCTTCCAATATGCCCCGCAAAACTCTTTGATATACGTTCTGCATCCCTAGTATTGTCAATCCTTATAAGTTCATTTTGTAGGGCCAGGTATCTTTCAACAATTGGATATTCTATGGGGTATTGCTTCTGAATGGCTGCTAGAGCAATTTCTTTCTCCTTCTGGGCCGAAATAAATTGAGAACTACCTTCTCCCCACCCCATCTTCTTTATCTTAGCCTCAAAGTCATGATTTATCCCCATTACCTTGGCTAAAATAGCCTGAAAGGTATCATGGGCTTCAAAGGCCTTCATAGTAATGCCGGTTTCGGCTTCAAAGGCCATTGATACCTGCTCCCGTTGGGCTTCATAGTTACCTTCCAATCTAGGATTGGATGGAAAGGTAAATAATGCCCACATCAAGATGGCCGCCGCCAGTATTATAGTCCCCGCCTTCTTGACATAGAGTCTTCCCCGTTCCCACATATGGATGATTACACATCTTATGGTAGGTAGCCTATAAGGTGGTAGCTCCATGACAAATGGTGGTCTTTCCCCTTTCAGGATGGTGGACTTGAAGAGTATTACCATCAACCATGCCATGATTATTCCTAAAAGATAGATGGCAAATAAGGTTAACCCTTGCGTATTGCCCCAACCCCCCAGGATTGGCCTTTTAGGGATAAATGCCGCAATTAGTAGAGTGTATATGGGAAGTCTTGCAGAACAGGACATAAAGGGTGCCACCAGCATGGTGAGCATGCGATTGCGGTAGTTTTTGATAGTACGGGTAGCCATAATTCCAGGTACAGCACAGGCAAAACTGGAGAGTAATGGGATGAAGGCCTTACCATGAAGCCCGAACTTGGCCATAATCCCGTCCATAATGAAAGCCGCTCTGGCCATATAGCCAGTATCTTCTAGAAAAGAAATAAACAGAAAGAGAGTAAGTATTTGAGGTAGAAATACAAGTACCGCACCAACCCCCCAATGATGCCATTCAATAGGCTCTTCAAGATTCCTTCAGGTAAAAGTCCACCAACGGTTTCTCCCAGCCAGCCAAAAAACCCATTAATCCAGTCCGTAGGGATGCTCGACCAAGAATATACTGCCTGGAAAACTATATACATGATGAGCAAAAATATAGGTAGGGCCAAAAACCGATTGCATACCACCTTATCGATGCGATCAGAGATGGTCAACCGATCTTTGGTGCTGGTAATACGCACTGTCTCCCGATATACACCATTAATATAGCCGTATCTGCCATCAATAATGAGTTCTTCA
>DTXE01000482.1 GCA_012962595.1 Syntrophaceae bacterium
ATAGTTATGGTAAAATAGCTCATATATGGAGGGAGCACCACCGGCGGGAGCAGGTTCTGCTCCGCCGATACTGGCATGCTGCTCGTGGCAGTGGGCACAGTTACCTTGGGCATACCCGAGACTAGCTATGCTTGAGCGATTTACCCCATATGAGGTATTTCCATGGGCAGAATCCAGATAAGGACCAGCGCTTACCAAGCTGCTATAAGGTGAAATTAGTAGAATCAACAAAGATATTAGCAGTGCCAGGGGTGAAAATGGGCTTGGCTTGTGAAGGTGTTTGTTTAAATTAGATAGGGTATGAGTGATTAAGTGATTTTTGTGCCAAAATGTTATCCTAGGCAAACACATCCTTGAGGCTTACTGTTAGGCCCTTTAGTAGTGGGGATTCAAATGAGGTTTCTTTTTCAAAAATACCGAAAATCCGGTAGCCCCTTTTCCTAAGAACCAAGAGGGTTATCTCCTTTTCCTCTGGATCAACCAACCAATATTCCTTGACACCAAATCTGGCATAAAGTTTGGATTTGGATATCTTATCTATTTTCACGGAATTTAATAAAATTTCTCAAGATGTCCCAATTTATACCTGAAATTGCTCTTATCTTGATTTAAAGCTATAATGGCAATTATTATCAGATTTGTCAAGGTTAATTTTCCGTATGTGATTGCCGAAAAGGCTCTAAATAATCTTGGCTCCTAGAATCTTCTCCATCCTTTTTAAGGCAAACTCATGGGCCTCCTCATCAAGGTCTGCTACACCTCGCCTTAGGACATATACCTTATAATCACGATCTCTTAAATCTCCCACGGTTTCCATTACACATATGGAGGTGCATACACCTACTATGTATGCTTCATCAATACCCTCATCTTTCAGAATTTTTTCCATATTGGTACCATAAAAGGCAGAAAAACGCCTCTTTCTCACCATATGGTCTCCTGGTTCTACCTTCAGTGAATCAATAATCTCGGCACCTTTTGTCCCTTCAACACAGTGCCTAGGGAATCGCTCAAATTCCCTATCATTTTCTTGGTGAGAATCCGCCACAAATATAATGACCGCACCTTCCTTCCTCATATTCTCTAAGGTCTCAGCTATAAAGGGGATAATGGCCTGCGCCCTTTCACCCAAGGAGAGGGATCCACCCTCCTCTATAAAATCCTTTAACATATCTACAATAATTAACGCCTTCTTGGGCATAATGCTACCTCCGCCTTTGTACACTAATTCGGAAAATTTAGCTTGTCAATACATCTCTTGGGCCTGAAAAGGCTCCATAGATGTGATTTATGAAATTTTATGGGATGAAGGAATTTTAGAGCTTTCCGGCCATGATGGAGAATTTCTTTAACATCCTATTGATTTCTTCATTATTCTGTACTAATATTAGCTAAAAGGGTTTCTCTTAAATTCAAGAAAATAACAACAAAAAATACGGAGGATAGAAAAATATGTCTATATTAGCACTTGCCATTGCTATTGTTGCCTTAATTATCAGCATATTGGCTTACCAGAGAGCAGGGGGAACCGCAGATCTAAAAAAACGGGTGGAGGCCTTGACTGCCATTACAGACACTTTACGGGAAAAAACAGCCGATACCTTAAGCACGGTGGATCTGAAAAAACGGATTGATACCCTAAGTTCCCTTACAGACTCCCTGCGGGAGAAGATGGCCGATGCCCTAACCAAAATGGAAAAGGTCATTCGTAAAGAAGGTGAAAAGAAAGGGGAATAGGTAGGATTTTAATCAGACCAGCTAACAGATTTAAACGATTTTTCCTTGGAAAATGAATAGGTACTCTTTGATCTATCAAAAATGAGTATTTTGCCTTGAACATTATCTGGATCGAGCATGGAAACAAACCCAAAGAATATTTTATCCTCAAAGGCTGACCTAGGAAGTTTAAATACTACAAAGTTGTGAGCAGACATACCTGCTTCAGCTTCTATAAAATTAAAGGGGCGATCCGGTTTTTCTAAAAAATCAACAAAATCAAAATAATCTTTTCCCTCATACATTCTTCCCTTAGAGTCAAGTAAATAGGCATTTCCATATGCCCATTCCATCCTTTTCTTACCTATGTTTTCGTATTTTACATCAACTACTAGATAGCAGGATTCACCTTCGGGAGAAACGGTAACCTCTGTGACGGTAACATTCGCTTTGGTTTCGGCCTTATCCTTTCGACCAAACTCCCCTTGGTTATAAAACAAATCTACAGTTGCTGGCTTTCCAATTTCTCCTTTCTCTTCAGGCCCCTTTCCAAAAAGTGTAAATAATTTATAAACTGGATTCCAAGCACAACCGAGATAAAAGACAGAGGTCCATACCAACAGCACCAAAATAAGGTTTCTTATTCTCATCGTCCCTCAGACCTTTATCCAAGATAAGGCAAAATGTCTTTACCATCTATAGGAAGGGCTGTCAACTGGAACCTTTCTTCCAGGAATAGAAAGCCCTAAAAAAATCCTTTCACCTGAAAATAGCTCCTCCCCTAGAGAGTAAAGAGTAGATTTTGCCAGTTAGGAGATTAAAAAATTTCA
>DTXE01000483.1 GCA_012962595.1 Syntrophaceae bacterium
AAATACAGGCAACTTAGAATTTACAAGACCAAAAGGAATGGCCTATTTCTATATATTTTAGGTAGCAAAAATCCCATAGGTGGTGATATTGGTAGCTGATGTGATATTATAACTCTGCCATTTTTACCATCTTTTGTGAGGAATTGTTCCTTGATGCTGTCAATATGAAAGATTCGACCCTACTGAGAGACTATATAAACCCCTCGTAAAAAGTTCTCTGAAAAGAGGGTTAAGGAGATGTCAAGAAATCTATCAGCAATTTTGGGTCATTTAATTTGTTTGCCCAAAATCCGTAAAAATGTATAATTTATTTTTATGCCATCGGTTATTATCAACAATGAAAACCATATTCCTAATGAATTTAGGGGTAGTTTTAAACCACTGGTGGAGAAAATTAATGATCTTGCGAGTGTATCTATCTGCAAGCACCTCTCGGGGGGATTCTCTGAATCGGTGCCCTACTGGTCTATACAACCTATGAACATACTAGTACTTACCAGGTCTTTAAGATTGGCCAGAGAGATATAATTGATGCCGAAGCCCAAAACTGGAACAATTTCATAAAAAACGGGCCTTATGACGATTGGAATGTTATACACCTAAAACAACATATCCCAGGGTCTCCCTATAGTCTCATTGTCTATAACTTTGCTGGTCAGCCTAGTAAAGAACCCATCACCTTTGAACACCTTTATAAGGAAAATAAAAATCCAGAAGACGCTTTAAAATACCTGTTTGAAGAGGTGTTGAGACCCCTTTCTGTTCGGAGAGGAAGTGACCATCCGCAAATCCTAGATTTTTTCAGAACCATCTCAAGAAACCCAGCAAGGATAACTGAGGAGGTGGAGAGATTATCGGGTTTTAAAGGGGTAAGTGCAAAGCCAAAAATAAAAATAAACGGGACAGAATTTTATAATCCCCTACATTTTTGCCCCTTCAATAACAATTCACCACCACCAAATAAAATTGCCATCCCCATCCCCCAGGGCATCGTCCACGGTGACCTGCACGCAGGGAACATGCTGTTTTATCCAGCAGGTGCTTTAAAAAAAGAGGGAATCAAGAAAGAGCGTATAACAGTTGAAATCCCATGTATCATCGATTATGCCCATACAGGTGAAAAGTCCCTTTATACGGATATTGCCAGACTGGAGAGCGTCCTAAAATTCCAACTCCTCAAGGTTGATAGTGTAAGGCCCGATGTCCTCTTACAATTTGAGCAAGAAAATATCCTCTGTGCACTTACACCGTCTAACAAGTCTCCCGTAACTGATCCACATCTCCAAAAGCTTTTCTCCTCTATTGAGGTCTTGAGAGAAATTGCGTCAAGGATTATAGATAGCGATAAAGATTATGGGGACCTAGGCTTCTGGCTGGAGCTTTACAAGAATACACTGTTACATGTTAAATATGATATCTCCGATTCCCAAAAGAGGTATGCGTTTATTTCCGCATCCATTATCCTTACGAGGTATTTTATGAAGATTACTGCTTTCAAAATACCAGAAAAAATCAAACACTCACCAGACTACCTCCTCTTCCCTCTTAGGCCATCAACAGTAGAAAGACCTGCCCATTTTCTGCTCCAGGAAGATGTGCTCAAAGCTTATGAAGATGTGCTCGAAGCTTATAAAGAATATATCAAGCACAGGCGGGAGCATGAGAGGCGCTTGGAGTTCCCCAAAGATACCCGATTTATCGAACCCACCATGAGACTGCGGGTAAAAATGGCACCTGAGAGGCGGATGCCCTCTCATCAAGCAGGAACAGGTGAGATTTCTCACCAAAAGGAGATAGAATTTAAGTCCATCAGTCTGAAAGAACTCATGAAAGAAAAAGGGAATTTTGTCCTTATCGCCGATTCAGGCCTGGGCAAGACCACCCTCCTTAAGGAACTACAGTATCAATTGGTTACTGGTATCCTTCCTACCGAAAAGATTCCCATCTACTTCCACTTCAGAGACCTCCTTGGAGTCTTCTCTGCAG
>DTXE01000484.1 GCA_012962595.1 Syntrophaceae bacterium
ACCAACTATTGAAAAAATTCTTTCAAAAAAGGACATAACCTCCCATAAATTCACCGAGGAAATGGCCAGAGCCATAGGTCTGGAAATAAATGCTGATTATGTGGTATATGGAAGTCTCACCAAGATTGGCAATTATTTGAGCTTCGATGTTAGTATACTGGAAGTCTTGGGAGGCCTTATACCTATACCTGTCTATGTTGAAGGAATGGGTATAGAAAACATTGCCGGTATTCTTGGGCAATTAGCTCAGGAGATAATGTTGAAGGTCCTGAGACGGGAGAGGATTGATCAGATATTGATAACCGGTAACAGGAGAATCGAGGCCAATGCAATAAAGGCGGTAATTGAGAGCAAAGAAGGTAACCTCTTTTCACCTGAGACGCTACGCAGTGATCTAAAAAGTATATTTGCCATGGGATATTTTGATGATGTGAAAATAGACGTAGAAGATTCACCAAAGGGAAAGTTAGTAAATTTTATAGTAACAGAGAAACCATCCATAAGGGAGATCACTGTATCTGGTAATAAAAAGATTGAAACTGTTAATTTACTTGAGGCAATAGACATAAAGGCCCACTCCATCTTGAACCTGAAAAAGGCAAAAGAGGCTGTAGGGAGGATCAAGGCCCTTTATCGGGAAAAGGGTTATTATATGGCGGATGTAGATTGCGAGGTAAAATATGTGAATGGAGAAGCCTCTATCCATTATACCATTGACGAGGGTAAGAAATTTGCTGTTAAAAGGATCAAATTTCTAGGAAACACCGCATTTAGCGACAAGGAGCTAAAAAATCTCATGAGTATAAAGGAAAAGGGTCTCCTTTCATGGATAATGGGTACAGGTATCCTTAAAAAGGATGAATTGGAGAATGATAGAAATAAGATAGCCGCTTATTATTATAACCATGGCTATATTAAGGCAAAGGTAGGGGAGCCAGAGGTACACCTTGAAGAGGATGGGATAGTAATAACCCTGCCTATAGAGGAAGGTCCCCGGTATTGCATAGGCCAGGTAGATATCGTGGGAGATCTGATAGAACCCAAAGAGGAGATGCTTAAAAAAATTAAAATTACCAAGGAGGTGGCATGTAACCGAGAGGTTCTGCGCAGGGATATACTGGCCCTGTCTGACATGTACGCCGATCAGGGATATGCCCATGTAGAAGTTACACCACATATAAAAATTGATGAAGAAAATAAGAGAGTAAATGTGGATATAAATATCAATAAAGGGGAAAAGGTCTATATCGATAAAATTATTATTACTGGCAATACCAAAACTCGTGATAAGGTTATTCGGAGAGAGTTAAAGGTACAAGAAAAGGAACTGTTCAGTAGTACTGCTCTGAGGCAGAGCAGCCAGATGCTCAATCGACTAGGTTATTTTGAAGACGTTAATCTAACTACTATGGAGACTGCTCCCAATAAAATAAATTTAAAAGTAGAGGTAAAAGAGAAACCAACTGGCATGTTCATGATCGGTGGTGGCTATAGCTCTCAAGAACAGCTAATAGGCATGGCACAGATTACTCAGCCAAACCTCTTCGGTCGAGGGCAGGAGCTCAGTGTAAGCGCACAATTGGGAAGTGAAACCCGGAGATACATAATTAGTTTTACAGAACCATGGGTACTTGATACCAGGCTATCCGGAACCATTAATGCCTTTAACTGGATGTATGAATATGAAGATTTTACCAGAGATACCAAAGGAGGTGAGGTGAGATTCGGTTATCCCCTAGGCATCTTTACCAGAGGATACCTAGGTTACAGGTTTGAAAATGTGGACCTATCTGATGTAAGTGAAATTGCCTCTGTATTTATCAGGAAATCAAAGCATATTCATTTAACCAGTGTTATCTCTGGGAGTCTGTACAGGGATTCCAGGGATCACCCATTTTTTACAAATAGAGGTTCTATAAACAGGTTTTCCTTGGATTATGCCGGGGGACCCTTAGGTGGGGATAGCCAATTCCTCAAGGGCGAGATAAACTCGGGATGGTTTTTCCCGCTCATGTGGGACACCGTGGGCTTTGTGCGGGGAAGCATTGGATATGCCTATGAAACCAAGGAAGGTAGACTGCCAGTTTATGAAAGATTTTTTTTAGGGGGTATATACTCGCTTCGGGGTTACGAAACATGGGAAGTAGGACCAAGGGATCCTGAGACTAACGAGATTATCGGGGGCAATAAGATGATTTTCTTCAATGCCGAATATATGTTTCCTATATCCAAGGAGATGGGGGTGCGGGGGGTTGTCTTTTTTGATACAGGAAATGCTTACGACGATGATGAAGGTTATGATTTTGGGAATATGAGGCACTGTGTAGGTTTTGGTGTCAGGTGGCACTCCCCATTTGGGCCATTACGCATAGAATGGGGTTATAACCTTAATCCTGATCCAGATCAGAGTCAAAGTAACTTTCAGTTCTCCATGGGCGGACTATTTTAAAAATTAAAAATACCAAATCCCAAATTAAAATTCCAAATTCCAAATCCCAAACAATGTTTGGTATTTGATGCTTGGAATTTGCAATTTAAAAAGAAACCCTCCTGCCTCCAAATTAGAGGAGCTATTTTCACATGAAAATGGAGGTGATTGACTGGATTG
>DTXE01000485.1 GCA_012962595.1 Syntrophaceae bacterium
ATGCAAAAGGGCACAATTTTGAATAAGATTCGACCCGGCGATGTCGTGATCATAGGAGATAGATTGGACGTTCAAATAGATTTGATCAATTCAGGATGCTCTGCTCTTATAATCACCGGTGATTCAGCAATCAGCCATGAAGTCATTAGATTGGCTACTAAAAAAGGAACTTCAATCATTTCTTCTCCTTACGACACCTTTGCCACAGCCAAGACATTCGATTTATCAACCCCTCTTTATTCCATAATGTCAAAAGATGTCCCAGTAGCGGGGCTATATACTTCAATCTCAGAAATAAGGCAGAGGATAGTAGAATCAAAATACCGATGTGTACTAATTGTGGATAGTGACAATCGGTTAATTAGTATAATTACCCGAACCGATTTACTTCATCCTACCAGAAAAAAGGTTATTTTGGTTGACCATAATGAGACTGCGCAGGCGGTCGATGGAGTACAAGAAGCAGAGATACTAGAGATTATTGACCATCATAGGGTTGGAGACATATCTACACTGATGCCCATTTATGTTTACAATGAACCCATTGGTAGTACATGTACAATTGTTGCTGGACTAATGTTTCTTTATCAGATTGATATCCCTCAAAATATAGCTGGATTGCTTCTTTCCGGAATTTTATCTGATACCTTATTGTTAACACTGTCAACAACAACGGATCGCGATATGGAAGTTGCTTATGAATTAGGAAAAATTGCGAATATTGAAGTTGATCAGTATGGTAAAGAATTATTAACATCAAGCATAGACATTAAGGGGAAAAACGCCAAGGAAATCCTATTTAGGGACTTCAAAGAATATGTATTGGGAAATAAAAAAATTGGTGTGAGTCAAATAATGGTTTTAGATAAAGAAGAGATAAGGGCTAGAGAAGACGATATTAAATTAGAAATGGAGCAATTACAAAAACAAGGGCAATATGACTTAGTAGCTCTCCTCATTACCAATCCCTTAGAGACAGGGCAGGAAGAGATTTTGGTCAAGGGAGAAAAATGGTTAATTGAAAAGGCCTTTGAGGTTGAAGTACAAAACGATAAATGTAGTATTC
>DTXE01000486.1 GCA_012962595.1 Syntrophaceae bacterium
AATTTTAAAACACCAAAGGAAATTTTCCTGGTTCATGGGACTCCTGAATCTACAAAAGGGCTTGCTACAAGCATCCACAACACATATGGGTGGTCAGCGAGGCCGGCCAGTTTCAGGGAGCGGATTGTAATTCAGGATTAATGCTCAAACAATACCAAATATCAGAATCAGATGACCCTGGGAAATGACAAATGACAAAGCTTCCGCCTGCCTCGGCATACGGGCCAGAGGCGGATCAAATCAAGCCCAAGGTCCCATGGATTTTTCAGGGATATTTTGAATTTTAGTATTTAGTGCTTGGGATTAAGATGGCTGAGAAAGGTATTAACAAGGTGGTTCTTGCTTATTCAGGGGGACTTGATACCTCAGTGGCGCTTAGCTGGCTTAGGGAGACCTATGGGTGTAAGGTTATCGCATTTATTGCGGACATAGGACAGAATGAACCATTGGACAGATTAAAAGATAAGGCATTGGCTACCGGTGCACAAAAGGTCTATATAGAGGACTTAAGAGAAGAATTTGTGAGAGAATATGTATTTCCTGCCTTCAGGGCCAACGCCATATATGAGGGAAATTATCTCTTGGGTACTGCTTTAGCCAGACCCCTTATTGCCAAGAGGCAAATAGAGATTGCCAAAAGAGAAAAGGCAGATGCTGTAAGCCATGGCGCCACCGGAAAGGGAAATGACCAAGTAAGATTCGAGTTATCATATATGGCCTTAAATCCCGACATAAAAATCATCGTTCCCTGGAGGGAATGGAATTTTAAATCTAGAACTTCACTTATAAAGTATGCCAAAAAGAAGGGAATACCTCTGTCGGTGACTCAGGATAAACCTTACAGTATTGACAGAAACCTCCTCCATGTGAGTTTCGAGGGAGGCATTCTCGAAAATCCCTGGACAGAGCCACCAGAAGATATGTTTAAGATTACAGTATCTCCAGAAGATGCGCCAGATAAATCTGTCTATATGGAGATCAAGTTTGAAAATGGTGACCCTGTAGCCCTGAATGGAAGAAAAATGTCTCCGGCAGAGCTCTTATCTAGCCTCAATAAAATTGCCGGCAGACATGGTCTAGGTCGGGTGGATATGGTGGAGAACCGGTACGTAGGGATTAAGTCCCGTGGGGTCTATGAAACACCTGGTGGAACTGTGTGGAGGATAGCCCATAAAGCTGTAGAATCCATTACCATGGATCGGGAGGTAATGCACATAAGAGATTCCCTTATTCCCAAATATTCAGAACTTATATACTATGGTTACTGGTTTTCTCCAGAGATGCAATTGATGCAGAAGATAATGGACGAGGCTCAGGTCAATGTCTGGGGGACTGCCCGCTTGAAACTTTATAAGGGAAACTGCATAGTAGTGGGGAGAAGGTCCCATAGATCGCTTTATCATAGGGATCTGGCTACCTTTGAAGAAGATGAGGTGTATCGCCATAAGGACGCCGAAGGCTTTATTCGTTTAAACGCACTAAGGTTGAAAATCCAAACAAAACTCAAGGAGGCAATGTGATGAATAAACTTTTGAGAGGTCGTTTTAAGGAAAACCAATCGCCTTCGGTTGAACAATTTACCGCTTCCATTCATATCGACAAGAGACTTTATAGGTTTGATATTCAAGGCAGCATGGCGCACACCAAGATGCTTGCTAAACAAGGTATTATCAAGCCAGAGGAGGCCGATCAGATCATTGAGGCATTGGGAGAGATTTTACGGGAGATAGAAAGAGGGGATTTTGCGTTTGAGAGCAGATGGGAAGACATCCATATGAACATCGAGAAGGCCCTAGTGGAGAGACTGGGAGAGGTGGGGGAAAAGCTTCATACTGCCCGTAGTAGGAATGATCAAGTTGCTCTAGATATGAGACTATATTTACGTTCAGAGATAAAAGGTCTTTTAAATCTTATCAATACCTTGATGAGTACCTTAGTTGATGTAGCCAAAGCAAACATAGATGTTATCATGCCCGGTTATACTCATATGCAGCGAGCACAGCCCATCCTCTTTTCTCATTATATGATGGCTTATTATGAGATGTTCAAAAGGGATGGAGCGAGACTTAAAGATTGCCTTAAAAGGATCAACGTTATGCCCTTAGGAAGTGCAGCTCTAGCAGGAACCACCTTCCCCATTGACTCAAAATATGTGGCTGAGCTACTTAACTTCCCAGAAATTGCTTCAAATAGTGTAGATGCTGTCAGTGACAGGGACTTTATTATAGAATTTCTGGAAGTGGCCTCTATAATTATGGTGCACTTAAGCAGGCTATCGGAAGAGTTAGTATTGTGGTCTACCGCAGAATTCGACTTTATAGAAATCTCAGAGAGCTTTTGCACAGGCAGTAGCATTATGCCACAGAAGAAGAATCCAGATGTGCCTGAATTAGTTAGAGGAAAAACGGGAAGGGTTTTTGGACACCTTGTATCCTTGCTCACCATAATGAATTCTCTACCATTGGCTTACAATAGGGATATGCAGGAAGACAAAGAGCCACTGTTTGACACAGTAGACACCCTTACCAATTGCCTTAAGATCTATATTCAACTTCTCCCTAGCCTTAAAGTCAAAGGCGAGAATATGAAGAAAGCTACCAAAAGAGGATTTTTAACCGCTACTGATTTGGCAGACTATCTGGTTAGAAAGGGAATGTCCTTCAGAGATGCTCACCTTTTGGTGGGAAGAATTATTAAACATGCCATAGAAGAAGGAAAAGAGCTATATGAACTTTCTCTTAACGAACTAAAAGGCCTTTGCCGGCTTATCGAGGAAGATGTATATGATTGGATAAATGTAGAGCGTTCCGTTGAAAGACGTACCTCATATGGGGGTACTGCCGTAGACAATGTGCTTGAGGCCATAAATCGGGCAGAGAGGGAACTGAAAGAGGCATTAGGCCAAATCCAAAAACCATGAGGAGGAACTTAAAGGGTATATGCACCTCTCTTGGAGGGTTGATTCTACTCATATGTCTTCTCTCCTGCGGAAAGAAGGGTTTACCTACCACTCCTAGAGCCATTGCACCCAAACCGATCCAAGATCTGAACTATTACTTTGACAATGGGGATTTAGTTCTAAAATGGAGCATCCCCCATGAGAACACAGACGGATCAAGGCTAGAAAACTTACAAGGCTTTGTTCTGTATAAAGCTATTATACCTTTTTCCAAGAGAAATTGCCCTACCTGCCCCACGCCCTTTAGAAAGGTGGCTGATATCGATTTGGGTTATCCCAAAAACGCCAGAGTGAAAGAGGGAATTGTTGAATATGTGGATAAGGATCTCTCATACCAACATCAATATACCTACAAAGTCTTTTCCTATAACAGGTATGGTGATTTGAGCAATAGTTCCAATTTGGTTACCCTGAACTGGGATATTCCTCCCTCTCCTCCCACTATATTGGGTGTTGAGTCTGGCGATAGGGTGGTGAATATTATATGGGAGCCATGTCTTGACGATTTTGGTAAACATAGTATAGCTGGTTACCGGATTTACCGAAGGCTTCAGGATCACTCATATCCTTATAATCCCCTTAATAGTATACTGATTCAAAATACCACATTTGAAGACAGGCATGTGGAAAATGGCGTATCCTATTTTTATGTGGTTAGGTCGGTCAAAGATGTTGATGGAAGCCTCATAGAAAGTATTAATTCTGAGGAGATAGAGGCAATTCCCATAGATCTGAAACCTCCCGCTCCACCTAAAGACTTAGTGGCCATTCCTTTTGACTGGGGTATTGAGCTTAGATGGGAGAGAAACAAGGAACCAGATGTTCTAGGTTACTACATCTATCGTAGGGCTGAGGGAGAGATTTTTAGCAAGCGTATAAATGACCAGATTGTTACGGAGGTCAGGTACCGAGATAAAAGGGTAAGTCCGAATAATAAATACCATTATTCCGTTACCGCGCTGGATAATTCGCCCCAACGAAATGAAAGCCGACCATCGGAAGAGGTAGTTTTGGATTATTATTAGCCTGGAGACTTTGATGCACCATTTTCAATATAGAAATGGGAATCTTTATTGTGAAGAAGTGAAGATTTCAGATATCGCTGAGGAGGTAGTGACTCCCTTTTATCTCTATAGTTATGCTACCTTAAGCCGTCATTTCACAGTATTTGATGAGGCCTTCTCAAAGCTACCACATATAGTATGTTTTTCAGTAAAATCCAATTCAAACATATCTATCTTAAGGATATTCGGTAAGCTTGGAGGAGGGGCAGATGTTGTCTCTGGTGGAGAGCTTTACAGGGCACTAAAGGCAAACATCGAGCCTAAAAAGATAGTGTTTTCTGGTGTGGGTAAAAGCAGGTCAGAGATAGAATTTGCACTTAAAACCGGAGTACTCATGTTTAATGTGGAATCTGAAGGGGAGATGATGGTGCTTAATGCCTGTGCCTCTACATTGAATGTAAGGGCGCCTTTATCCTTTAGAGTAAACCCGGATGTAGATCCAAAAACCCATCCTTACATAGTGACAGGACTGAAAGAGAATAAATTCGGGGTGGAAAGCTCAGATGCCCTTCGCCTCTATCTCTTGGCGAAGGATCTTCCCCACATAGAGATAATAGGGATTGATTGCCACATTGGTTCCCAGGTTACAGAACTTGAGCCATTCGTGGATGCCTTGACCCAACTTAAAAGATTGGTCTTTGAACTTAAAAATAAGGGCATTGAGCTTAAATATGTTGACCTGGGAGGTGGTTTAGGTATCACCTATGATCGAGAAGAACCACCTCATCCCAATATATATGCTCAAGCCATTGTAAGCCATTTAGAGGGACTTAACTATACTCTCATCTTGGAACCAGGAAGAGTTATTGTAGGAAATGCAGGTATATTGGTAACTAAGGTGCTTTATACCAAAAGACATCTGGAAAAGAATTTTATCATTGTGGATGCAGGTATGAATGACCTGGTTCGCCCCAGTCTCTATGGTTCCTATCACACCATTCAGCCTGTAGAGAAGAGGGATCGAGAGATGATTGTGGCCGATGTAGTTGGCCCAATTTGCGAATCTGGAGATTTCTTTGCTAAAGATAGGGTTCTTCCAGATGTAAAATCTGGCGAACTTCTGGCGATTATGAGTGCAGGTGCCTATGGCTTCACCATGGCATCCAATTATAATACCAGACCAAGGCCCCCCGAGATCCTAGTAAAGGAAGATAAATTTTTTATAATCAGGGAGAGAGAAAATTACCAGGATCTGGTCAGGGGCGAATCCATCCCCCAATTTCTTCTTTAGGAGTGTTTCTTAAATCCTTCCTGCCGGATGACAGGACTCCGAAAAAATCCTTTTCGCTCCATAAGATGAAATTTTTGACCCACTAGGACTCGCTCACAGGAGCTTTTTCAGAGCCCTGTCAGTGTGGTTAACAGCTCTTGGCGAAGAGGCCGTTAAAAACTGCCATCTGTTTGACCCCGATTCTTCGGGGAAGTTTGGCAGTTTAGGTCTTGAGCCTTAGAGCTGTCCAGAAACTGTGCTTCTGAGCAAACAACAACGGAACTTCAATATTGATGGAACCTTTGTAAAGCGTCGCCACCCAGTTAAAAACTTTAATGGCCGTTGGAATCGCCACCATAAACGTCAGGATGGAAAAAATAATAGCCGCAGGACCGCTCATTCCCGAAGTAAACATATGGTGTCCCCAAACAAAATAGCCGATAAACGCAATGGCCATTGTGGAATAAGCAATGGCTTTATAGCCAAATATGGTGCGTTGGGCAAAGGTTGGGATTATTTCAGAAACAATGCCCATGGCCGGCAAAGCCATGATGTAAACCGCCGGATGCGAATAAATCCAGAACATATGCTGATAAAGTATCGGGTCGCCGCCAATGGAAGGGTCGAACAATCCGACACCAAACATGCGTTCGGCAATAATCATCATCAGCGTAATTCCGATTACGGGTGTGGCCAGCAATTGTATCCAGGATGTGGCATATAACGACCAGGCAAACAATGGCATCTGGTTGAATCCCATTCCGGGAGTCCGCAAGCGATGGATGGTGACGATAAAATTCAGTCCGGTGAGGATGGAAGAAAATCCGAGTACAAACGCAGCGAGCACCGTAATACTTACATCCGTCCCCGTTCGTACGCTATAGGGCGCGTAAAACGTCCAGCCGGTATCGGCAGGACCATCACCAAAAACAAGGGTTGACAAGGCGAAGAGTGCACCAATAACATAAAGCCACCACGAAAAAAGATTGAG
>DTXE01000487.1 GCA_012962595.1 Syntrophaceae bacterium
ACTCACTGGAAGCATGGGGGCATCGTGGGTGTTTTTGGATATGGTGGTGGCGTCATCGGAAGGTATTCCGACATGCCAGGCAAGTTCCCAAAAGTAGCCCACTTTCATACCATCCGAGTTAATCAACCTTCTAGTAAATTCTACAACACCAAATTTATAAGACAGCTTTGTGATATCTGGGAAAGACGTGGCAGCGGGTTGACCAACATGCATGGCTCTACCGGTGACCTGGTTCTTCTGGGAACCACTACCGATCAGTTAGAAGAGATCTTTTGGGAGCTGACCCACGATATGAACACCGACCTTGGTGGCTCAGGATCGAACTTAAGGACACCTTCTTGTTGTATTGGGAAGGCTCGCTGTGAGTGGTCCTGTATTGATACCCAGGCTATGTGTCATGAGATGACCATGTACTACCAGGATGAGCTACATAGACCGGCATTTCCCTATAAATTCAAGCTTAAGTGGTCTGGGTGTCCCAATGACTGCGTAGCAGCCATTGCTCGATCGGATATGGCCTGTATCGGCACTTGGCGGGATGAAATCCGCATCGATCAGGAGGCGGTCAAGGCCTATGTGGGAGGTGAACTAAAGCCTAACGCAGGCGCCCATACTGACCGCGATTGGGGACCATTTGATATCAAGGCCGAGGTTATTGATCGTTGTCCCACCCAATGCATGAGCTGGGATGGGAATAAGCTGGAGATTGACAATAAGGAATGCACACGCTGCATGCATTGCATCAATGTCATGCCTAGGGCCTTAAGGCCTGGCCTGGATCAGGGGGCTACCATCCTGTTTGGTGCCAAGGCACCTATCTTAGAAGGTGCATGTATTGCCACACTGGCTGTGCCCTTTATTAAGTGTGAACCACCTTTTAAGGAATATAAGGAGCTTTGTGACAAGGCATTGGATTGGTGGATGGAAAATGGCAAGAACCGAGAGCGTCTGGGTGAGCTTATTCAGCGTAAGAGCATGCAGGAGTTTATAAAAGCTCTTGGAGTAAAAGCCATCCCACAGATGGTTAAAGAACCCCGTTCCAATCCATATGTATTCTGGAGTGAGGATGAGGTACCTGGTGGATGGACGCGGGATGTTGCAAAATATAGAGCAAAACATCCTTTATAGGAGGTGATACTATGCCTTATGATCCAGAAAACCCCATGAAAGATAGAATTACAGACATCGGCCCTCAGCATTATGAGCAGTTCTTTCCACCGGTTATAAAGAAGAACTATGGGAAATGGCTGTATCATGAGATCATAGAGCCAGGGGTTCTGATGCATAAATCCGAAACGGGTGATGAGTGCTATACCGTTAGAGTAGGTGGTGCCAGATTGATGAGTATAAACCTCCTTCGTGAGGCTTGTGAGATTGCCGATAAACACTGTGATGGCTATCTGAGATGGACTACCCGTAACTGTGTGGAGTTCATGGTGGATGATAAATCCAAGCTTCAGCCTCTCATGGATGACCTGAAAGAGAGGAAGTTCCCAGGGGGGTCATACAAATTCCCCATCGGGGGTACGGGTGCGGGTGTTACCAACATCGTTCATACTCAGGGATGGGTTCACTGTCATACCCCTGCCATCGATGCCTCGGGCGTGGTGAAGTCTGTGATGGATGTGCTATTTGAGCATTTTGGAAGTATGAAGCTCCCGGCTAAGTGCCGCATTGCCCTGGCCTGCTGCCTGAATATGTGCGGGGCGGTCCATTGCTCAGACATTGCTATCCTGGGCATTCACCGCAAGCCACCCCTTATCGAACACGACCTTATCGGCAAGATATGTGAAATTCCCCTGGCTGTGGCAGCCTGCCCCACTGGTGCTATCGCTCCTGCCAAACATGAGGATAAAAAGACCGTGTCGGTAAAGAGTGAGCGGTGCATGTTCTGCGGCAACTGCTATACCATGTGCCCGGCTATGCCCCTGATGGATGCAGAGGGTGATGGGATAGCCATCCTGGTGGGTGGCAAGATATCAAATCGCATAACTGCGCCCAAGTTCTCCAAGTTGGTGATCCCCTATCTACCCAGTGAGCCACCTCGTTGGCCTACGGTGGTTAACACCGTTAAAAAGATTCTGGATGTCTATGCCAGTGATGCCAGAAAGTATGAACGTGTGGGTGAGTGGATAGAGAGGATTAGCTGGGAGAAATTCTTTGAGAAGACCGAGATTCCCTTTACAGAGAAAAGCATTGATGATTACCGCTTGGCCTACGATACCTATCGGACAAGCACCCAATTTAAATACACAACAGGCATATAAGGGGAGCTAAAAATATGGAAAAAGAAGAGATAAAAAAGGCCATAGTTGAATGGGCTTCAAAGCAAAAGAAGTCCAAGTTCTACTTCAAGGATATGCAAAAGGCAGCGCCTGATGCCTCACTGAGGGAGATAAAAAAGGCTGCTACCGAACTGGTTCAAGAACAGGTCCTTGAGTTGTTTTCATCGGGCAGCACCTCTTTGTATGGGCTGAAAGGCAGGGGTTTAACCGAAGAGGAGCAGTTTGGGAAGCTAAAGAAGGATTGATTGCAAACCGTGATCGGTTAAGCTGTTGAAGTTGAGATCGGGAGCTGGTTGAAAAACCAGCTCCCCATGTTTGACTCAATTTTCATTCTTGGCCTTTTTAGGTTTATCCGGTACCAACCAAAAGATATCACCCCTTTGCTCCACTCGAAGGCCAAACATAGAGATGGTTGTGACAAATGGTCTACCAAAGAGGAAATCAATATCCCCTTGAGCTATCTTTAATTTCTCTGTAACAAAGGGCCGAAAGTAATAGTCATATTGTAAAAGGTCTAGTATCTTCTTGACGGCATTCTCCGAATCCCGGCCCCCTAATGCCTTAACCGATTTTTCCAGTAGGGCATAGGAACATCTCTGTTCATGGGCGGTCAAGATTTCCATTATAGGGTCATCAGGGTTGATCAGGTGTTTTCTTTGAAGTAGTTTCTTCAAAAAAATGCCTTCCAATTCCTGGGTATCCCAGCATTTGAGCAACCTACACTCGATGGGCCTATGCTGGTAAATAGTACATGCCCTTTGGTCATGGTTATAGAACATGCACGTCCATTTATTGTCTTTGCCTTTGATTTTTATAATCTCTTCTTGTAGGATAAAAAAGGTGTCCCGAATATTGTGATAAACCATTTCACCTTTTCTCAAGGTATAGACATGGGATGTTTTTAATATCCCTTTTTTAAAAAGAACGGCATCTTCCCAGTGAAGGGTGGGACCTCCTTTCATGCAGCAAGTGCCACATCGAATACAGTGGGTGCGGGGTTCATCCGGGTTGTAATTAAATGCTGACATTATTCCCTGTTTCTTACATGTCAGGTCTTGATTAGGATGATGGAAAGGCTTGAATCACTGAATATAACTTCTTAATATGCCTATTCAAGTTATTTACCATAACAGGTACTTCAGAAGCGGCTTTATTACAGGCATTAATGAGCGCATTGAACATACATTCCAAATCATCTTGGGTAAAGCATTTCAAGAGATCTATAAACTCCTCTACTGTGCCGAGACCATATGTCCCAGCACGTTCTTTAAACTTAAGGGCCTCAAAAAAACCCTCCATAACCCCATCCACGTAAAAGTCATCAGCCCACGCTATATCTCCAACCCCATCCAATCTATCAAGGCGCATTCTCATTGATAAATTGAGAAAGAAATAGACCAGTGCCATATACTTGTTGACAGAATCATCTTCTGAAAAAACTATCATAGGTTCATATTGTCTAGCGGTTATCAGTTTGACATCTATGTTTTCGGTGTCCATCCTTACTACGAAGTCACCAGCTGCATGATGCCACGGGAAAATCTGCCTAAAGTCATGAGTATCATAATAGAGTGTGAGAATCTTGGATGCCTGCTTGTATATTTCCCGACCTTGCTCATCAGTTATGTACTTATACCCGTTATCCACATCCCACACCATAATCTTCTGCTTCGAGTCTCTCTTGTCGACGGAAAGATGAAATTCGTGGTAACCCTCAAGCCACTCCCAAAACACCATAAGCATTGATTCTTCTGTATCTTCCGTAGATCTGTATTTTACTTCACCCTGAAAATATATACATGGTAAATATGGTAAATTGAATTTACTATTTAACTCTTGCAATACAGAAAACTCATGCCTTAGCCATTCCTTTCCTTTCTCTGAAATGGCAACATTCACTGCAAACTTGGTTCTAGTTTCTTCAGCAATTACATCTATACTGGCAGTATGATATAAAGCACCATGCTTTTCAGTACGAATCAGGATCTCATTAATATCACCTAGTGTAATAGCCTTATTTAGTTTCTTGCTCACGGTATCAATCAATAAGCTATAGGAATCTTTTGAGATGAAGCCCTTTAAGGCCTCAAAATAGTGACCATAGGTCAACTTTGGACGATCACTGAAATTACCGGTATCAGTGACATCCGACCGCCTTAAGATCATCGGTATTTGCCACTTGACATCATCCACTGTGATGTCACCGTATGGTGATGAGGCCAGATATCTTATTGGTGGTTGGTACATTTGTCTTGGTATATCTCTATTTGTCACGTTTCATTGGCAATATGGTAAAGTGCATTCTCATTTGACTTTAAAGTCCATTTTAACTATAAATACGCTCAGCCGTCAACTATGTCTGACCATTTTCTTTTTATCCATATCAACCAGTTGGCTCCAGTAGAATCACCAGATACCATTCCCATTTCTGAAGCTTACATTCTGGCTCACCTAAAATCCCATG
>DTXE01000488.1 GCA_012962595.1 Syntrophaceae bacterium
CTATTTTTGCCCACTCAAAGGGGTATGGGTTCATGTTGAGAGCGAATAGCGGAGCGTGAGTAACAGCTCTTGGCAGTTTAGGTCTTAAGCCTCAGGGCTGTCCAGAAACTGTGCTTCTGAGCAAACAACATAAACCCACCACCTTAGGACTAAATTCCGGATTTATTAATAAGTTATAGGAGTTACGCAAGTTTTTTGGGAAGTTGGAACCAGTGTAGTTATAGTGTAGGCCGTATAAACCCTGTTAGAATTTCACACCTGGCTTTATACCCCGTGTGAGAAAGTAGATAATACTTTGAATATCATCCCCTATTTCCGCACCGGGGCATTCTAACGGGATAAACCTAAATATACTGGGAAGGAATATTTTTGGGATGGTAGGTGGTCTTGTATGCTATTTTGGCCTTGGTACTCGCAATGGAAACCAGCTTCTTGGCTAGTTTTAGCGGATCGTACATATCAGTGCGTCAGTGGTCAGTTACCAGTTATTAGTTACGGTTTATTGCTATTTGCTCTTCGCTCTAAGCTCTCAGCTCTTTGCTCTATTAGTAGTAAGTACTTAGGAGATGTATGTTACCAATCCTCACATTTCTTAAGCCCGCCTTTTCAGCAACCTCTTTGCACCTCATAGCATGTCTTTTGGATGTAGGAGGTAGATCCCTCATATAAAAGTGTGGATAAAAGCCAAGCAATGCATAAGGTATATCAGGATTGAGCGAACTAATAAATTTTGCGATACCTTCTACCTCTCTCTCATCCACATATCCGGGGACAAGTAAGGTACTAGCAATAAGAAATGGCGGAATAGGCCTTTTATGGATTCTGACCGCCAGCTTTTCAAAATTATCCAGAGTCCTTTTATTGGTGACACCGCATAGTGCCATATGTATGTCTTTACTCCAGGCCTTGATGTCAAATTTTATGCAGCCACCTGACCTTAGAGACAGCTCTGCCATGGTTTTTAAAAACCTCTCGTCCATGGAACCATTGGTTTCCCAACATATCCTCAAGATTCTTCCTCTAGTAGCCTTTATGGCCAACCTTGAGGCAGTAAAGGCATGAAGGATCTGTGGTGTAGGATCTCCTCCAAAATAGCAGATACAGGTAGTCCGGTCATTGACGGCACCAGCCAAATCCTTGGCGGGAAGTCTTGTTTTAGAAAAGGTACGCTTTTTAAAGTTCCAATTCTGGCAGTAGAGACAATTAAAGGAACAGGCATGATAGAAGACGGCTAGATTATAATATCCATATTCCGGCCCTTCACGTATAGCATATGTGGGATAACCAGCGCCTGTCCCAGCAGGACATACCCAGTCTGCCACACAGTTGGTAGGAAGGGCATCATAATAAAAGTAGAGATTTCCTTCATGTGGTCTTCCACCCTTCAATCTTCCCTGGTCATTCCGCCTTATCCCACAATACCCTAATTTACCTTTCCCTATTTGGCAATCTCTCACACAGCCCCTACACTCCAGCCCATAGGGGTCTTTTGGGGCATAGAGTGGAAGCCTAAATCGCCTCCTACTCTCCTCATGTACCTTTCCCATATGGGGCCAAACTTCATCAAAATGGGTACGAATACATTCTGCACAATACCCTAAGGTGTTTGAGATAGTGATTGATGACTTATTGCAACGCCTACATGTACCCATGAGTTGGCATCTAACACACAAAGAGCTTTAGCATAGAGCCTAGAGTTTGCTTCGGAGCCTCTTGGTTTTTTGCTCTGTGCCCTTAGCTCTACGCTTTGTTTACTAGCTTACCATTTTTCAGTAAAGTCTACAAGCCGGGTTAGTTGAACTAATCAAAAGGCACAAAGGAGGATTTGGCAGACACTTGGGAAGGTCTTAGAAA
>DTXE01000489.1 GCA_012962595.1 Syntrophaceae bacterium
AGATTTAGTGGTAGAAAGCGTGCAAGAATCAAAAGCAGAAGTTTTTCTCGTGGCTATCTCGAAAAACACACCGAAAAAGGTCAATGGCTGCATGATTTCATGTTTTATCACACCAGATTCATCAGTAAACTACACATTCACCTTGCCGAACTTTCTATGAAAGCACACCAGGTAGTTCAAACAGAAAATAAAGATAAACTTAAAGATATAGAAGAGAAAATTGACCAGATTTCTGCTCAAATCTGGGAATTAACAAAGGAGGAATTAAAAGAGATAAAACAATCTCTGGAGGAGATAAGATGAATGAGGAGGTCTTCTCACGGATAAAAAAGATAGCAGAAAGGTTGAAGAAGGAATATAGCGCGGAAAAAGTCATCCTCTATGGTTCTTATGCCAAGGGAGAAGCTGCTGAGGATAGTGATGTAGACCTTTTCATAATTGCACCCACTAATGAGAGATTTTTTCAGAGGATGGCAACTGTTCTAAGACTGATAAGAGACCTTAAAAAGGGTATACCCATTGAACCAATCGTTTTAACCTCAAATGAGGTAAAGGAGAGAATTGAAATAGGTGACCAATTTGTAAAGCAAATAATTGAGGAGGGAATTATTCTATGAAAGGTAGAAATTCCCAAGTGCCAGAAGACTGGAAAAGAATTGCCAGAACTGACTGGGAACGTGTAAAGAGAAATCTCAGGGATAAAGATGCTGAAGCTGCAGGTTTTTTCTTACAACAATGCCTTGAGAAATTTCTTAAGGCGTTTCTGCTCGCTAAGGGCTGGAAGCTCAAGAAAACTCACAGGCTTGATACATTACTCGATGAGGCTATTAAATACGATGCCACTCTTTCAATCTTTTATGAATTATGTGAGCGCGTCTCAGGATATTATATTGTTGATAGATATCCTCTTCCAGCTTCTGCCCAACTTACCTGCGAAGATATCGAGAGAGACTTAGAAGAATCAAAGAAATTCGTTAAGGCATTATCTGGTGAAGAGTTGTGAAGAATGTCCTTTTAGTAGAACCTCAAAGGTCTAAAAAATATCACACTCAATATCCTCCTCTTGGCCTTCTCAAGATTGGTGCTTATCATAAGAAAAGGAAAGATAAAGTAAGGTTTGTAAGAGGCAATGTTTCTGATGGGTTTTATCCTGATAAAATCTATATCACAAGTCTTTTTACTTATGCTTGGCAACCTGTCCATGAAGTAATTAAATACTACAGCAAGAAATATAAAAGAGCAGAAATTACAGTTGGCGGGATTTATGCAACATTATGCAAAGACCATTTAAGAGAAACCTTTAAAAATAGGATAAAGATATACAAAGGCTTATGTGAAAAGGTAGAAAACATACTCCCAGACTATTCACTTATCCCAG
>DTXE01000490.1 GCA_012962595.1 Syntrophaceae bacterium
CTTTTTTCTTCGGGTGAGTACAAAAAGTCTAAAGAACTTACTTTGAGACAAGGTGGCTTTAGTAGTGATGGCATGTTTGGCAATAAATCTGTAGACTTCGATGTGGCACTTAATCTCATATAGGCATAACCTCAGCAGGAACAACAGTAGAATTAGGGGCATAAGGGTCGGTATATTGAGTTGGACTAAAAATTGTTATATCTTGAATCTCTTCATAACAAACTTGGTGTGCCATTGGGTAGGTTTTAATTTGTGACTGAGGGCCATGAGGGTTTCATGAGAAAAAACCCTGATGGACAAATCGCTCATAGCATCCTGGTTCCATAGACCCTTGCCTTTCCTCCTCATATCCTTTGTCTTTGGTCTCATGGTAGGAGAGATACACCCTGTAGCGGAGGGGTTCATCCTTGTTATATGCATACTCTCCCTAGTTATCCTTTTGATCCACATCTTAAAGAGGAAAAGGCCTACTTTCTTCCTTCCCCTCATCATATTCTTCTTCTTAGGTATTCAGTTTATAAATTGTGCACTCTACCCAAAATTTCCCTCCTACCATATATCTAAATTCATAGACAAAGGTAAGGTGGGGGTAATAGGCACTGTTACTAGACCGCCATTATACCTCCCAGATAAGATGAGGCTTTTTGTCTCTGTGGAAAGGATAAGGCTAGAAGGTAAATTCTTAGAGGTCACGGGTCTTATGGCGCTTACTATTAAGGAATATGAAGGTTGTATCACGTTAGGGGAGCGGATAGGGTTTACCACCAAATTACAGCCCATCAGGAACTTTAACAATCCTGGGGGCTTTGATTATAGGCGCTATATGGCATCCCAGGGGATATGGGTAAGAGGATATGTTAGAAGAGAAGAAGAAATTGTATGCATAGGGGAAGGGAAGGTAAGTCCTTGGCTAAAAGGGATAGAGGTTTTTCGGACTAAAATAAGAATGTTTTTGGAAGGCCATCTGGAATTTACCACCTTGGGGATCTATAAAGCCCTTATACTTGGGGAGAGGAGCGGGATTGATAAAACGACAAGGAATCATTTTAACAGGGCGGGTGTGGGGCATATCTTGGCCATCTCTGGGTTACATATAGGAATCATCGCCTTCATATCCTTTTATATGCTTCGAAGGCTATTTCTTCTCTCTGAAAGATTGACCTTAAGATTCAATGTGTTCAAGCTTGCCGCCCTATTTTCCATAGGACCTGTCATAACCTATGCCTTTGTAAGTGGGATGGCTGTATCTACTCTGAGGGCAACCATTATGATCCTGGCCCTTTATGCCTGTATCATCCTTCCGAGGCAAAGGGATATTTACAACACCGTGGCCTTAGCTGCCTTTATAATCCTCATCATGTCACCTGCTTCCATTTTTAATATCTCCTTTCAGCTCTCTTTTGCCTCGGTGTTTTCCATCATCTATCTTACACCCCTCTTGATTAGTGTATCTTTGAAGAATGAAGAGGATATTCCTATAAAAACCCCTCCTGATTTTCAACGAAGGCTCCTAAAATTTATAATGGTATCTCTTGTTGTCAGTTTTGCCGCCATATTGGGTACCGCCCCCTTAGTAGCCTATCATTTTAACCGCATATCCATTATAGGTATCTTAGCTAACCTGGTTATTGTCCCGCTTATAGGCTTCCTAGCACTACCTTTGGGCTTACTTTCCGTTATAATTGCCCCCGTATCTCAAGCCCTGGCAATGATACCTTTAAATATAGGGGCTGTGGTATTAGGGATATCCCTCTCCATTATCAAATTTTTCTCTGCCTTACCTTTGGCCTCTTTCAGGGTAGCCACTCCTACTATACCAGAAATAGTGTTGTTTTATGCCTTGGTATTCCTTCTATTTAATATCAAGAGATGGGGGTGGACAAGATACGCTATACCTATAGTAATTCTGTTAGGCCTGTTTGACCAAGTCTATTATTACTACAGAAATCACTATAACTCACATCTAAAGGTAGTGTTTATAGACGTGGGGCAGGGGAATTCCACCCTGATTCAGTTTCCCAGAGGTAAAAATATGCTTATTGATGGAGGTGGTTTTCCTGGAAGTAGCTTTGATATAGGAGAAAGGGTTGTAGCCCGTTTCCTATGGCACCAAAAGATCAAAAACATAGACTACCTAGTCCTCTCGCATCCCCACCCAGACCACTTAAATGGATTACCTTTTATAGCAGAAAACTTTAAGGTCAGGGAGTTTTGGTCAAATGGTGAATCGGTAGATACCGAGTATTACCATAGACTTATGAGTATTATCCAGAGAAAGGGTATCACTAAGCCAGGGCTAGGGGAGCTTAAGGATGTAAGGGATATTAATGGTGCTAAAATAAGGGTTTTGTACCCTCCGGAAAATTTTATAAAGGATAAGGACATTAGAACATGGCGGAGCTTGAATAACAACTCGTTGGTTCTAAAGATTTGTTTGGGGAATAACTGCTTTCTCTTTCCTGGAGATATAGAAAGTGAAGCGGAAGAGAAGCTAATCACACTACATCCACATCTCACAGCCACCGTCTTACAGGCACCTCATCATGGAAGTGGCTCTTCCAGTAGTTTAGAGTTCTTGGAAAGGGTTAAACCCCGTATGGTGGTATTTCCCGTGGGCCTCCCTAACAGATTCCCACATGGTGATGTTATAAGACGGTATCGGGGGTTAGGTTGTGAAATTTATCGAACCGATCGAGATGGTGCCATAACCATAACCACAGATGGAGATCGCCTAACAGTCCAAAAATTTTTAGATAGTGGCTAGGATGAATCTATATTATCTTTTAGGGATTTTATGGGGATTTATGGTAAGAACCGGGCATGATGCCCCCCTAACTACCCCCTCAGCCACGCTTCCAAATACGGTGTGCTCTAGCCCCTTTCTGCCATGGGTACCCATAACAATTAGGTCTATCCCTTCATTTTCTGCAAATTTTAAAATATCTCCTGCTGGATCCCCAATTATTACCCCTGTCTCATAGTTGGTGAAGCCTTCCAAATGGTCTCGGCAAAAGGCCTTCATATTCTTCCTAGCAGTCTCGGCTATATCCTCGTCTATCTTTGTAAGGGATCGAGGAAAGCCCACCCACATAAATGCAAAACGTGTCATGGTGTTCACCACATATAGGAGATAAAGTTTTGCATCAAATCTCCTGGCCAGGTCTATAGCATAAGGTGCAAGCCTTGGAGAGCACTCAGAGAAGTCGATAGGAAACAAAATCTTTTTATAATTCATAACCACCCTCCTCATTTTAGTACAAGAAATTTGGGGAATATTAGAATGTACATGTCCTTTTGTCAATACAAAGAAGCATGGTGTATGTTTTTTAGCTCTTCCTTGATGTCTTGGTCATGAAGGGGGTTATCTGCTGCGTTAGGTGTCTCTTGCCCTTGCATTTAGGACATTTCACATTTCCAGCCTCATAATCTTTCAGACTCATGATAACCGTAAAGGTCTTTTTACATTTTCCGCATCTGTATTCATAGGTAGGCATAGTGAAACCTCCTTTCATTAAAGTAGTGTTTCCCTAATATAGGTAATGGCATTCCGAAAAAAGAGAATACCCTCTCCTTCTTCGGGCAATCTTTCCCGTGTCCATCGGGGATGATTGGTATAATAAAGATAGGCCTCTGGATGGGGCATCATTCCAAATAGTCTGCCACTTTCATCACAAATACCAGCTATGGCATCCACAGACCCATTTGGGTTTAAGGGGTAGGTCATGGTTGGCTGTTGAAAGTGCTCATCTGAGTATTGGACTACCACCAAACCATCCTCATGGAGCCTTTTAAGTATCTTCTCATCTCTGGGGATAAATTTGCCCTCTCCATGCCTTACAGGAAGATATACCCTTTCCATGCCCTTTGTAAAAATGCAGGGGGAGTTAGGATTGATTTTGAGACACACCCAACGATCTTCAAACCTTCCCGAATCGTTATAGGTTAAAGTGACTGTTTGGGTCTCAAAATCCCTGTTGAATCCAGGCAAAAGGCCCGCTTTTACCATCAGCTGAAAACCATTACAAATACCCAGGATAAGTTTCCCCTGTTTAATGAATTTCAAAAGCTGGTCGTACAGCCTTTCAGATGTGTCTTTGACCCTAGCATATTTTATTCTGTTAGCCCCTGCCTTGGCTGCACCTAAGTCATCACCATCCAAAAAACCACCAGGTAGATTCAAGAAGTGATAGGAATCAAGTCTTCTCAAGCCATAGATAAGTTCGCTAATATGCACAATATCTACCTCATCGGCACCCCCTAACTTGCAGGCATAAGCCATTTCCATCTCACAGTTGGTACCATTTCCTGAAAGGACTATACATTTAACCCGTTTTGCCAAGTCACCCTACCTCTATAACCGCTAGAATTATACCTATGTGAGTGAAAATTTCAACTATCACATATCCGGAAGTTTTAATAAATCCATATAAATCCAAATACAGGGTATTTTATCTGTATGGTTAACCTTACAAATCGCAATCCAGCATTGCTTTGAAATGGTAAAAATGTATAATGGTTTTGGGCTGTGGGGATGAAATAGAGGATAAAATGAACTTACCATTAATAGGCATTACCATGGGTGATCCTGTGGGAATCGGCCCAGAGATTATTATTAAGGCCCTTTCGAAACCGGACATCTACCATATGTGCCGGCCCCTGATAATCGGAGATGAAACAGCCCTTGACATAGCCCTTGACATACTTGATTCCCATCTCAAAATCCGTGTGACGGAGGATATGGGGAGAGAAAAATATCAGCCGGGGTGGATAAATCTTTACAGGGTTTCACAAATATCTCCTGAAGGTCTATCATTTGGTCAGCCAACCGGAGAGAGCAGCAGATATATGGTAACATATATAAAGGAGGGCACACGTCTGGCCCTTGAGGGAAAGATCTCTGCCTTGGTAACCTGTGCCATTAATAAAGAGGCCATGAATTTGGCGGGCTTTGGCTATAGTGGACATACAGAGCTATTAGCCGCACTCACGGGGGCCAAACAGTATGCAATGATGTTCGTCTCGCCTTCTCTAAGGGTAGTGTTGGTAACTATACACTGTGCCCTCTGTGAGGTGGTTAAGAGACTTACGGCCCATACAATCCTTTTAAAGATAAAGATTACCCACCAGGCGCTGAGAGACTATTTCGGGATTAAAGACCCAAAAATTGCTGTGGCTGCCTTAAATCCTCATGGCGGGGAGGGAGGTCTCTTCGGCAAGGAGGAAGAAAGGGTTATAACACCTGCTATTCAAAAGGCCAAAAAAATGGGCATCCATGCCATAGGCCCTTTGCCTCCGGACAGCCTATTCCACCAGGCAATAAAGGGAATATATGACGTAGTGGTATGCATGTACCATGACCAGGGATTAATACCTATAAAGTTGCTTCACTTTTTTGAGGCAGTCAATGTTACCCTGGGACTCCCTATTATCCGCACATCTGTAGCCCATGGAACAGCATATGACATAGCAGGAAAGGGTATAGCCAATCCATCAAGTCTCATTTCTGCCATAAGGTTAGCAACAAAGATGGCTATATGCCAGGGTAGGATGTGGTGACTGAGGATTAGGGGGCGCTAGATTTAGCGACCCCCTCCTCTCTTAAGCTACTCCATTCCGAGTAACTTCATAATGGGTGATGTCATTGGGTTAGCAAACAGTATAATGAGCGCTACTACCAGTGTATAGATAACCAGGGACTCGATCAACGCCAGAGCAATAATCAGGGCAACGGTGATCTTACCAGAGGCCTCAGGATTTCTAGCAATACCCTCAAGGCCGCTCTTAGTGGCCCAGCTCTGACCCCAAGCACCTCCAAATGAGGCTATGGCTATACCAAAACCCGCTGTAGCCACAGCAACTACAAAGTAGGTAAGTCCTCTCTTCATAACCTCCGCCTCTAGCTCCGCAGCAAAGGCAAGGCCTGAGAGCCCCAATAGTAAAATACCGGCCACGGCTGAACACAATAAAACCTTCTTTGACATACCCTTCCTCCTTTCTACCTTAAAATTTTATGGCCTTCTTCCTTAATGCGCTTCCTCCAATGCTATCTGAAAGTAGATCATAGATAACATAAAAAAGATAAGTGCCTGAACAAGGCAAACGAATATTCCCAAAACATAAATGGGTAGAGTAGGTAAAAGATATTTACCCACATCCAGGTTTATAAACAGGAGCATCAGGAGTATCTCTTTGGACATGATATTTCCAAAAAGTCGGAATGTTAGAGATAATATTCGGGCCAGACGGCTTATTATCTCAATGGGAATCATTATGGGGGCAATGGCCATAATCGGTCCTGTATAATGTTTAATGTATTTTAATCCATGCACCTTAAATCCCACCAGTTCTGCATATATAACTGCGCAAATGGCCATGGCGGCATTGGTATTTAGGTTAGCGGTGGCTGATGTACATCCCGGTACAAGTCCCAGGAGGTTCATTACAAGGATCACAATAAAAAGTGTGGCCAGAAAAGGGACATAGGGTCTTCCGTGTTCTCCCAGATTTTCAACTATGAAATCCTCAAGGGTGGAGATGACTACCTCTAAGAGGTTTTGCCCACCCCTAGGTATAAAACTTGGCTTCCTGGCAAATATCAAACCCGCCACTATCAGGATTAGCATAGCCAGCCAAAAGTAACCTACGTTCACAGGAATATGGAGATGAAAGGGTCTTTCCAACACCTCCAACCAAAGAAAACCGTGTTCCATATAGCTATACCTCCTGTCTAAGAAGAATTTTTGCTAACTCGTTAAATGCCATAACCATTAAATTAATTACTACTATTGAAAGCCCAACCAGCAGACCAAGGACATCCACATAATGTCTAGAAATCAATATGTAAATAACTAAGCCTATAGCAAACAGCCTTAAATAGTATTTTATAAAAAGGGCCTTGCCTCTTGACTGACGTGAGGGATCAAGCAATTTTTCCAGGATTTTTTGGAGTGAATGAAAACCCAGGTTAACGATAAGCCCTCCGGCCAGGACACCCAGTGAGAAGGGTAAGGACATAAATATAAAACTAAAAGAACCAAGGATTAAAAGGAGAAACCAGTTTTTCACATGGAGTTTTTTTATAAGATCATCTTCCATATCACATCTTTTTCTGAAATCGCTTACTGAGGATATAAACATTTCTGAAACCGGCTATCACTCCTATAACCAGAAAGAGGTAAAAAAACAACCTAGGTTTACCAAAGACCCATTTATCCAAGTAAAAACCGAATAGTGCACCAATGATTACTGAAAAGGCTAAAGCCAAACCTATAGTACTTGCATAGCCAAGCCATTCGTAGAGCTGCTTTATATACTGCTTTGTCTCCTCCTTCACGGAAAAAGACCTCCCTTCGCTAACACAAAACTTTTTGAAAGTCAATAATTTTTATTTTCCAGAGCGGGATTTTTTTCAGAGCACCTTAAACGCCTCATGGGCGGCTTTCACTGTATTTTCCAGATCTTCCTCACTATGGGCCAAAGAGATAAAGGAGGCCTCAAATTGGGAAGGGGGCCAGTAGATTCCTTGCTTAAGCATCTCTCTGAAATATTTAGAAAACATATGGGTATCACAGGCCTTGGCGGTATTAAAGTCGGTTACCTCCCCATTGATAAAGAATAATGTGCCCATGGAGCCTACATGGGCAACATATGCCGGGATATTAGTCTTTTTGACTATGTTTTTCAATTCATTCCATAGAAATTGGGAGCGTTTTTCTAAAGTCTCATAGGTGCCGTTCTTACTCAATATCTTCAGGGTCTCTATGCCGGCGGCCATGGCCAAAGGATTTCCAGAAAGGGTTCCTGCCTGGTAGACATTCCCCTGGGGGGCTATGTGTCTCATAATCTCACTTCTCCCGCCATAGGCCCCCACCGGTAACCCTCCGCCAATGATCTTGCCTAAACAGGTGAGGTCTGGCTTCACATCATAAAACTTTTGGGCCCCTCCATATGAAATTCTAAAGCCGGTTATTACCTCATCAAAGATTAGAAGAATACCTTCTTTATGTGTAAGTGCCCTAAGCTCTTCTAGAAATCCTTCCTTGGGGGGTACTACCCCCATATTGCCTGCGATGGGCTCTACAATGATACAGGCGATGTCCCTACCTTCCCTCTCAATAACTTCCTTTACTGCCTTTATATTATTATAAGGAAGAGAAAGGGTGTGTTTTACCAAGTCACCAGGGACTCCAGGACTTCCGGGTATCCCCAGTGTGGCAAGCCCTGATCCCCCCTTCACTAGCAGCAAATCTCCGTGTCCGTGATAACAGCCATCAAACTTAATAACCTTGTCCCTCCCGGTGTATGCTCTGGCCAGTCTTATAGCACTCATGGTGGCTTCTGTTCCAGAATTGACCATTCGAACCATCTCCAGAGAGGGAATAGCATCCATCAAAAGCCTTGCTAGCTCTAACTCCAATGCTGTAGGTGCCCCGAAACTGGTTCCTTTCTTTAGTGTTTTTTTAAGGGCCTTAACCACTCTAGGATGAGAATGTCCTAGAATCAGAGGTCCCCATGATCCTACATAATCAATGTATGCATTCCCATCTACATCATAAATCTTGGAGCCCTCACCCTTTTCAATGAAGAGAGGGGTCATTCCCACAGATTTCCAGGCCCTGACAGGGCTATTAACACCACCAGGGATATATCTCTGAGCCTGCTCAAAGAGTTCTTTGGATCTACTCATGGGTAGTCCTTTTTATTATTTGGCATATTATTGCCATAGCTTTGTCCTTTTATACTCTTTTTCGATTGGTTCTTAAATGAGTTTAAACTATCTCTATATTCTTATTATTAGATACTTCTTTGTCATGCTAACACTGCTTCTACTGACAGGCTTATGGATGTTCATAGAACATACAACA
>DTXE01000491.1 GCA_012962595.1 Syntrophaceae bacterium
CCGCTGCCAAGGAAAATGTGCGGATGGTTGTTAGGCAAATTGCTGACGAGAGCGAACCATTAAGGGAGATGCAGAATGAGGGGAAACTAAAGATTGTGGGGGGCTACTATTCACTGACCACCGGGGAAGTCGATATGTGGACCTAGTCCTCTTTCTTAATATACTAGGGCTATTCCTGGCTAGGCTCCAGGCAGGGTTATGAGAGTCAGAAACAGCTGGCTAGAAAATAAAGAGTAGACTATAGAGGGGTTATTGTTTCTCTTATACGCTTCCGCATAAGCCTAATGGTCTCTTTATAATTAGAGGTTCCAAAAATTCCCGAACCGGCCACAAATACATTGGCCCCTGCTAAGGCAACCTTTTGGATAGTGTGAATATTCACTCCTCCATCAACTTCGATTTCTATATTCAGCCCCTCTTTATCTACTATGTTGCGTAGATCTCCTATCTTTCTTAAGGCACTTTCAATGAATTGCTGCCCACCAAAGCCTGGATTTACACTCATCACCACAATCATGTCTGCATCCTCTAATATGCACTCTATGGCAGAAAGAGGAGTGGAAGGATTTAAGGCCACCCCTGCCCTAGCACCCTTTTCTTTTATAGCATGGATAGTTCTATGGAGATGGGTAGCGGTTTCCACATGTACTGAAACGATATGGCTACCAGCAGCAATAAAGTCGTCAATATAGCGGTAAGGCTCATTAATCATCAAATGGACATCCAAAGGCAAACTAGTTACCCTTTTTGCTGCCTCCACGATGAGTGGCCCAACCGTAATATTAGGAACAAAGTGGCCGTCCATAACATCAATATGTATATAGTCTGCACCTGCCAATTCTACGGACTTTATCTCCTCACCTAATCGGCTGAAGTCAGCTGAGAGTATAGAGGGAGCAATCTTCTCCATTTTGATCACCTGCTTACCTCCTGCCTTCACATGAAAGGTTAGGTTTTCCTTAACTCAATTTTCTCAACCGTGCAGCAAAAAATCCATCCATATTATGGCGATGAGGATAGGTCTTAAAAAAGCCTGAAGGTGAAATCAAATCCTTATATGTATTCCCCAAAATTGGCAATATGTCTTCAAGCACAAAGTTGGGAAAATCCCTCAAAAAGGACTCTATAACTTCCTCATTTTCCTCTTTGGCCATAGTACAGGTAGCATATACCATTATCCCATTTTTCTTTAATAAAGGGGCTAAATTTTTTAAAATGCGTACCTGTAGATTCTGTAATCGAATGCAATCCTTCGGTCCTTTTTTCCACTTGATATCAGGATTTCGACGGATGGTCCCTAACCCTGTACATGGAGCATCAATGAGAATTCGATGGTATGTCTCCTCCTCTGATTCCTTAAACGATACCAGTATATCCCGTATCTTTACCTTAACAGCATGTATCCCCAGTCTTTGAGTGGTTTGCTTTAATATGGAAAGTTTCAAGGTGTTATTATCCCATGCCCATATCTCACCCATGTCCCCTATCAACTGTGCCAAGTGAGTGGTCTTCCCTCCCAGTCCTGCACAGGCATCCAGGATTCTCTCACCTGGCTCAGGGTTCAAAATGTAGGCTATAAGTTGTGAGGCTTCATCCTGGACAAGGAACCAGCCGTTTTTATACGCCTCCATCTCCGTCACAGGGAGAGAGATATGATTTAAGAAAAGGCCATCCGGTGAGAACTTGGTGGCAAAAACAGATGATATATTCTTACTCAAATTCCTGAGTAAGTCATCCCTGGTAATTTTGATGGTATTGGTGCGAATGGTCAAGGGAGGTATTTGGTTGTTGGCCTCACATAAGCTGATAGTCTCATCTTTTCCGATTTCATGAAGCCATTTTTTAACCATCCATTGAGGATGTGAATAAAACACGCTTATATAGTGTTTAGAATCCATTTCTGCATGGGGAAAGACAATGTTATCCTTACCTCTCGCAATGGCCCGCAATACTCCATTTACGAAGGAAACAGTCTGCGAGGACTGAGATAGTTTGGCTAACTTGACCGACTCGTTGACCGCGGCTGAATCCGGAACCTTGGTTAAAAAAAGCAGTTGATAGGCTCCTATTCTCAAGATGTTAAGAAGAGAGGGTTTTATTCTTTTAGGCTTGAATTTTGAAAATTGACCGATAATCCAATCAATTCTTCCCTGCCACCTTAAAACTCCATAAACAAGCTCGGTTATAAATGCCCTGTCTAGCTGGGTAAGATGGGATTCCCGCTTAAAAACCCTATCAAGTAAAATATCAGGGTAGGTATTCTGGGAATTGATCCCATCCAGTATCTCAAGAGCAAGTGCTCTGGGGGTCTTCAAGAATCACACCCTAAGAAAGTATCCCATAGTTTCTTCAATTCTTTCTATATTGACCTTTGTATTGTAACAGGGTCCATTAGGACGTTCATTGAGTATGCCAAAAACCGGTATGGGATAGGCATCCTGTATACCGCTGGATAATTCCCTTTCACAGGCACAGGCAATGATAATGTGGGGTCTATTTCTGACCACTATGCGCCTAGCTAGTGATCCACCGGTGGCCACTGAAAGAGTAACATGGTAATTCTCTGCTAATTCCAGCAGATCCTTCATTTGACACTTCCCACACCGCTCACAATTATTAGGGTTTGCAATGACCTTGATCTTACAATCATAGTTCTGAACACAATGGGGCATTAACAGAAGGAGTTGGTTGGGCCTGGTTTTTGCAGCTTGCGCTAAAACCAATTGGTTGTTTATATCAATGAAGGATCTTTGAAGTTCCTCCTTAGGAATGCCAAACAGTTTTCCTACACCAATCAATAAAGGGAAGAGAACTTTAACCACAATACCTCTTATTCTCTTTAAAAAAAATATATCTCGGCCTCTGATGATGGTAAAAATTAATATAAAGGCCCCTAAAAAAACTAGTATCAAAACAGAGGCGAATAACCCAGCTAGGATATGGGGCATATAGGGATGGATGTTTTTCAGGCCCACATAAGGCACCCACCATAAAAGGATGGCCAGTAAAGCCAAGGCCAAACAGGTGAAAACCAAAAGCCCTATAAAGAGGCCCTTTTTAGGCTTCTGCAAGGGATTATTTTTCATGTGAAAATAACTCCTCCAATTTGGAGGCAGGAGGATTTCTTTTTAAATTCCAAATCCCAAGCATCAAATACCAAACATTGTTTGGAATTTGGAA
>DTXE01000492.1 GCA_012962595.1 Syntrophaceae bacterium
AAATCTGGAATTTTCCTTAATTCATTAAAGAATTTTTGTTGTTCCCAATAAGTTTTGAGGTTGATTTTTATGTTAAGAGGAGCATTATAATAAAATGTTGAAATTAGTTCTTAGACAAGCTCTGTGTCCCTATTTATCACATCTATTAAAAAATCATTGCCTCCATTTCCTCACCATCTCCTCTAGTCTTTTAGGCATCAAGTCCCTATTTTCTTTACTCAAGTGAATGAGGCTGCAATCTTTCCTTTTCCGGATTTTGGCAGGAAAACCCCCTCCCTTTATAGCAATAGTGGCTACTATGGTCTTTTCACTCTCAAAGAGCTGGGTAATAATCTTTTGAAATTTATGGGAAAGGCACTCCATCTTACCAATTTCATCAATTATGGCAATAGATGAGGGAGAATTTAGGAGGTCAAGGTGGTCTAAGAATTTTTCGAAACCATTCACATCTACCTTATATCGGCCCACCCTGTAAGGGCTTACCAAGTGCGTATGTGATAGGATGGATTCTGTACCATCAAGGCCCATTAAGCTAAAACCTACTCGATTTTTTCCCTCGCGTATTTCCCTGGTATAAAACCCCATGGGCTTGAGATCACAGAGCCTTTCAATCAACCTCTCTATTACCGTAGTTTTCCCTACACCGGGTGGGCTTGTGAGGAGTATATTTTTTGACAATCATCTATACCTTATAAACTTACTTTGACAATCCTTAAGGGTATCCACAAATTCGCTAACTACCCTTTTTATGGGCTCCGGTGGCAAAAAATCGCCTGCAAGGGCATAGGCATGAAGAAGTCTCACCAGTGCCATCCAGAAACTTTCTTTATCATTTTCAGGGATACATACCCTTTTTATGGGACATTTAAAACATTGGTTTCTCTTTCCAAATTCCAGGCAAAAGGGGATAACCACATAGGCGGCTCTGAGGACATTTACAAAATCCTCCTTTGAAAATGCAAAGTGTAAAAAGTCTCTAATCCGGTTCCACTTTTCTATAACCAGTTCAAAGTGGTCTTCTCCCTTTTGATATTTCTCCATCATTTCCTGTT
>DTXE01000493.1 GCA_012962595.1 Syntrophaceae bacterium
GTACCACAAAACTCATAGCCAACATTATACCCGAGTAGATATGAGCCGTCCCATAATCCATTATCTCCACCATCTCATAAATAGCAATAGATGCCACCTACCTCACCGGCTGCTACCATATTCACATACAATTTATCAAACAGTTTGGGGTGTTTCTCCAAGGCCTCTGCAAATGTGGAGCCCTTTTCCACATCTTCCTTGATCTCTGTCAATATCCTTTGGAGGGATCTGTTTTCTTGCTGTTTAGCAAGGATATCTAGGCCTTGAACTAATGGAAGCCCTGCATCTATCATGGTTGCAAACTGACGGGTAAAAATGACCACATCCTTATGGGCAATCTTGGGCTTGAGAAAGGGTAGATATTCAGAGATGTCCTTTGGTTTGGCCTTAATCTTAGTAGGTATAACCCGAAGTCTTCTTAGCTGCAACCTTACCTGAGCTTCGTTAGCGGCCTCTATCTCACCCTTACGAATCTCGCCACCTCTGGCCCTTCCTACCCATGTATATACTGGCATTATAACACCCCCTGAAAATTTCCTTTGGTGATATCAGTAAGTTATTTCCCGCCAATATAGTCTTTTTACAGAATAAATGCTATCCTGAAAAAAATCTATCAGGTCATCAAAGGCATCAGGATTATAGACTATCTTTTTAGGACTATTGTTCCCTCCACACTTTAAAGTTATATCGATACCTCCCTTTGTCATTAGTGCGCCTTCTATTTTCTTCTGGACGTTATTACCACCACTCTTCATATCAACTGTTATAGCATCATCATCACTGCTCGCAGAGTAAATTAATCCACGCACTCCCCTTTCCTCAGAATGTCCACCACACCATTCATTTATAGCTATTTTGCCTTGAGCAATTAGGCTTGCATTAACTATATTAGTTGTATGTCCTTTCCACAGATCAACCTCTATATCCCCAGTAGCCACTATAATTTTGTCATCAAATATAGAACTATTGCTAATTTTCACATCTCCTTGAATGTATATTATCTTTTTACTACTATTTGTAAGCCAATCATCTGTATTACTGCCATCTATTAGGTAAGTTCCGCCAAAAGGGGTAATTGTTTCATCTGCTTGTGTACTAAGCTTATTAAAATCAATTTCAGGAAATGATATTTCATCTGCACTCGGCTTTATGCCAAGATTATTCCCACTGCCATCTTCGTCTGAAAGATATGTAGCACTTATCCCAGTAATGAGTCCTACTGCCGAGACATAACCATCAATATAATGGTCACCCTTAAGATTACCATTAACATCCCTATTACTATGTATATCGCCCTCAATATATTTGGGAGAATTTTTTCCCCCGGATTTAGTTGTCAAATATATGTCTTGAGTGTCGGCAAATAAACATTTTTTAAACGCCTCTTTTAAGTCTCTTTGATAACAAGCCTGCAAGACCTTTTTAGCACCACTAAATGTACCTTCGGAGCGTACGGTAATTTCGTCTACTGTAGGCGTTGGTGGATCTACTATGGTAACCGTATAGTGACCATCACTACCCAGATCTGCATCGGGTAAAATAACACCATCTCCCCAATCCAAATCGTCAACATTCTCTGCCTTGAACCTTTCCAACCCGGCTTCTGCCACATAAAATGCCTGGGTGGAGGCCTTTTGATTTCCTGCGATATTTGTCTCCATGGAAGAGGTCATAGTGGCTGCTGCCCCTATGAGTGAAAGCACCGCCA
>DTXE01000494.1 GCA_012962595.1 Syntrophaceae bacterium
AAATTCCAAATTCCAAACAATGTTTGGTATTTGATGCTTGGAATTTGGAATTTAAAAAGAAATCCTCCTGCCTCCAAATTAGAGGAGTTATTTTCACATGAATAGAAGGTCAGTCATAAAAATAAAGACTTTTGTAATTGACATCTATTAGGGGCAAAGTTAATGTGTAAAGAAGCAAAGTCAGTCTTAAGGAGCTACCGAGAATGAAACAGGCTATGCTATGGGAACCCAAAGGAGATGACAAGGTGAGGTGCTACCTCTGTAATCACCATTGTCTCATAAAGCCTTCCAAAAAAGGAATATGTGGGGTGAGGGAAAACCGTGACGGAGTCCTCCACACCCTGGTCTACGGCAAAGCCATTGCCAAGCACGTGGACCCTATTGAAAAGAAGCCCCTTTATCACTTTTTCCCAGGCTCTTTTTCCTATTCTATTGCCACTGTAGGGTGTAATTTTAGGTGTCTTTTTTGTCAAAATGCCGATATCTCTCAGATGCCCAGGGATCATGAAAGGATAATAGGCGGGGATTTTTCAGCCCATGAGGTAGTGGAGGAAGCTAAAAGGACGCATTGTAAGACCATAGCCTATACCTACACAGAGCCCACTATCTTCTTTGAATATGCCTATGACACCTCTTTGTTGGCATCTGAGGCGGGTCTAAAAAATCTCTTTATCACCAATGGCTACATGACCAAGGATGCCTTGGAAGCCATCCATCCTCATTTACATGCAGCCAATGTAGATTTAAAGGCATTTAATGATGAATATTATAAGAGGACATGTGGAGCCAGGCTTCAACCTGTATTAGATAGTATAAAAATTATGAGGAAATTGGATATTTGGGTTGAGATAACCACCCTCCTTATTCCCTCCTTAAATGATTCCAAAGAGGAACTTAAGGATTTAGCTCAATTCATTCTAGATGTGGGCCCAGAAGTCCCTTGGCACATTAGCCGATTTTATCCCACATATAGGCTGACTGACATTCCTCCTACACCGGTTCAGAGTATACATAAGGCCAGAGAAATTGGACTTAGCGTGGGCTTAAGATATGTATATAGCGGGAATGTTCCTGGTGATGAGGGAGAAAATACATTTTGCTATCATTGCGGCCACCTGCTTATCCAGCGTTTAGGATACACCATTGCTAACAATGAGATCATAGACTCTAAATGTCCTAAATGTGGGACTACCATAGATGGGGTGGCCATGTCGTCCTAGGTTGTATTGAGGGCTTATCATATTAGGCTCCATAAGCAACTCCTGTCTTTGTCCGAACCTGGGCCATGGTTTTTGAAGCAATATCTCTGGCCTTTTCTGCACCCAGCTTAAGAATTCGGCTAATCTCCCCTGGATCCTGAGATAAATTGGCCCTTTTTTCCCGGGCTGTAGAGAAATATTGCCATATAATCTCAGTGAGTTCCTTTTTTACATCGCTATATTTGAGACCTCCACATAGATATCTCTCCCTCATGTTATGTTTTTGCTTGGTATCTACGAACAGGCTATACAATTTGAAAAGATTGCATCGGTCCGGATTTTTAGGTGCTTCTACAGGTGAGGAATCTGTAACTATGCCCATAAGGCGTTTGGCCAACACATCCTTTTCACAAAAGATGTCAATAGTATTTCCATAGGATTTGGACATCTTACGCCCATCCGTTCCAGGAATAACCGCTACACCTTCCTCAATTTCTGGTTCAGGAATGATAAACACCTCACCAAAGGTATGGTTAAATTTGGTAGCCAAATCCCTAGCTATCTCCACATGCTGCTTTTGGTCCTTTCCTACAGGCACAATCTCTGTTTTGTAAAGCAGGATGTCGGCAGCCATCAAAACGGGATAGGAAAGAAGGCCATGATTGGCGGCAATTCCTTTGGCAACCTTATCTTTATAAGAGTGGCATCTTCCTAATAACCCCACAGGGGTAAGGTTAGAAAGAATCCAGGTGAGCTCAGTCACTTCAGGAACATCGGATTGAACCCAAAGGATAGATTTAGAGGGGTCAAGTCCCAGTGATAAAAGGGTTGTAGCTGCTTCTATGGTATCTCTGGCCAGCCGAGAACCATTAAATACAGTGGTCATGGCATGAAGGTTGGCGATAAAGCAAAGTAATTCAGCCTTTTCCTGATATTCAATCATTTTTCGGATCATGCCGAAATAATTTCCTAGATGAAATGTGCCAGAAGGCTGAATACCTGATAATACACGCATCTATTAACCTCCCTTATCTAAGCCTCTCCTATCCGCAAAATCATTTTATTTATTATACAGGTCTTACATACCGGGCAATACCCTCTTTAAAGGGTTTAGGTTCAAGGCCGAATACTTTGTAAAATGGCTTTTCATCGCAGATATTTCCCTCCAACAGCATGGTAATCTGGGTATGTGTTATAGGAAAGCTTTTAAATCCTCCAAATAGATGGGCCAAAGTGTACATTAGCCAAACCGGTATGTGAACTTTCCAGGCCTTCTTTCCTATCACCTGTGCAATGGTATCCACCAAGTCATTATAGGTCAATCGGTTGGTCTGGCTATCACCGGCCAGTTCATAGATTTGATAATGGGTCTCTTCCATTTCTAAAGCCTTCACAAAGGCAGCAGCTACAGTTTCTACTGACACCGGTTGTAACTGATAGAGACCATCTCCCACTACAGGAAAGATAGGGGATGATCTTATGAGATGTGCTAACATATTCACAAAATTATCCCTTAATCCAAATATGAGAGAGGGACGGAAGATGGTCCAGATCAATTTGCTTTTTTGGACATATTCCTCAGCTTGGTATTTGGTCTGATGGTAAAGTGCCTTGGCATGAGGCCTGGTTCCTAAGGCACTCATGTGGAGGTAGCGTTTAATTCCTGATTTGATGGTTTCATCCACCACATTAACTGTAGCCTGAAAGTGAAGACCTTCAAAAGTAATGCCTCTTTTGGGGAATTCCCTGATGATTCCTACTAAATGTATGACTGCATCACATCCCTTCATTTTCTGGGCCAGGCCTTCTGATTCTAATACGTCTCCATTGACTATTTCTATAGCTTGAGTGTGAAGTAATCTTTTCTCTGAACCAATTCTGACCAGGCAGCGGACATTATGGCCCTGATTAAGCAATTCTTCAATAATGTGCGATCCCACAAAACCGGTGCCTCCTGTCAAAAATACCTTCATAGTACCTTCTCCCTGTTTTTAATGCTCAAGCCTATTCTATAAACCTTTTTAGATTTGGAGGTGAAAAGGAATAATATCTCATGATGCCCTGCGGATCAATAAGGATGTAAGTGGGTACTCCCCTTATATGGTATCTCTTGCTGACGGTGCTTCCTTTGTCATAGAGGATAGTGTAAGTGATTCCATACCTTCTCTTGTACCCTCTAACCTGTTTTAAGGAATCATGTACCCCAATGTTAATTGCCAAAATCTTCAGCCTTTCAGAGTAGCTTTCATGGGCTTCTTCCATCCATGGTATAGACTTTCCACAGTGAGGACACCAGGTAGCCCAAAAATAGAGTAGCACCCAGGACTTTTCCCTAAATTGGGAGAGACTTGTTACCTTTCCTTCAAGATCCTCAAGGGTAAAGTCATAGCTTTCCTTTTGGGACAGTGTATCCTCTGACGTTTGACCACAACCTTGGGAACATGTTAACATAAGTATTAAGGCGCATACCCAGAGGATGTTACATACCTTGATTGTCCTCATATCTTACATAAATAGCTGCCCGGCCCTAATCAAAAAATACTGGGCAGCCCCTATCATTAACAAGGCCAAAAATCTCTTTACCCTCTGCTGCCACTTGCCTGACTTTGGCAAGGATGACAGAAGACCTGCGAAGGTTCCTACTAAGATAAGCAAAGTGCCCATGCCGAAGGCAAAGAAAAATAGCATGAACATTCCCAGGGTCACATTCCGGTGACTGGCCACAAAGGTAAGCAAGATACCGAGTACTGGGACAGTGCAGGGGGCGGCCACTAAAGAGGATATTCCCCCAGCAAATAGAGCAGAAATGGCATTATAGCCTTTTATTTTTCTTGGTTGGAGACGATAAAAGATTTGTGGGGGCTGTATAATAAATACATCAAGCATAGCCAGACCAAAAAACAGACATAGATTAGCAACAATAAAATGGCCCCAAGGATTAGTGGTCACTTGGCCAAAAAGCTGGCCGGTTAAGGCGGCTATACCACCTAAAATGCTGTAAACTATGGCCAGGCCAAGTACATAAAAAAGCGATAAGGAAAACCCCTTGAGCTTGCTAGTTGCCCTAGCCCCGATGAATCCTGCCGTTATAGGAATAAGGGGATAGGTACATGGTGTGAAGCTTGTCAGAACACCTCCCACAAAGGCTAGAAGTATGGCTAGCAAAGGTGCAGTGGTTATATAATTAGCCAACTCATTGCTGATAAATTCCATGTCTGACCTATCAAAATCATTTTTTAAGATAACATTAAAGGCTCAATGAGACTTATGGGTATGGAGCCAAAGCTAAGCAGCCGGTCGTGAAAATCCTTCAAGCTGAAATCCTTGCCCTTCAATTTTCGGATCTTTTCCCGCAATTCCAGTATCTGTTTTTTGCCAACCATATAGCTCATGGGCTGAGTGGGGCTGATGCTGTAGCGCTTCACCTCAGCTTGAGCGTTGGTCTTTTCCAAGTCGGCCACATCTATCAACATCCTGACCGCATCATGGAAACTCATAACATGTGAGTGAATGGAGGCATCTATTACTACCCTGCAGGAACGCCATAGTTGATCTTTAAGTTGAAGTAAGCGTGTGGCAGGGTCTTGATAAAACCCTACCTCGAACATCATCTCTTCACAATACAGGGCCCAGCCTTCAACAAAAACGGTGCTTTCATATTGTTTTCTCACCAGGGAATGTACTTCATTAGCCCTACTCAATTGTAGATGATGCCCAGGGTATGCCTCATGCAAGGCCACAATGGCTGCGCCACGACGATTGTGTCCCCGAAGTTGATCTAGCTGCTTTTCTTCTGAGGCATGTAGATCAACCGGGGTTACCCAAAAGATGCCTTCTGGTTTCTGGTCAAAAGGGGGTGGGGGAAGATAGGCGGCATAAGGTGTAGTGGGTCTTTCAAAAAGAGGTGTTTCTGAAATCCTCAAGATTTCACTGGCAGGAATGGTTACTAAATCCTTGGTTCGTACAAACTCTCTAGCCGCTCTCATCTTTTCCTGGTAGAGGTGAATTAGTCCCTCTCCTGGGGGATAGTCCTCTTTCAGCTCTGTTACAATCTCTCGCCAGCTTTTTTTAGGATCTATTTCCTTAGCTATTTCTTGCATTGCTTGCTCAGTTTGAGCTATAAATTCCCTTCCTAGGGCGATTAAACCATCCACGCTATAAGGCAAAAGATGTTCTGTTTGTAACAGAAAATTGAACATCTCCCTTCCCATGGCAAAATTTTCAACCGCCTTGGGTAACACATCATGTTTTAGAAATATGTGATATCTCTTTAAGGCCTCAATGGCGGCGCTATTGGCCTGTTGAATCTGTCCACCAATCTTAGGATACTCTTTAGAGACTTCAGGAATCTGTGTTTGAAAAAAATTGATTCCTGCCTCAGTGACCTCCAATGCTATCTCTGTCCAGATTCGAGGGATCTCTCTACCCTCTGATAGATTGTTTTGCCCTTCCTTTAAGACCTTTGGGACTTTATTCAAGCGGCTAAGAAGGTTTTCCAATCTTTGTTCAAGGGGAGCAAACTCTCGAATGAGTAAACTGTAGATTCCATAAAGGCATGTATATGGATAGACGGTGGCATTACGAAAAAGCATTTGGGCTTGCTCAAAGAGGCGAATTTCCACCTCCAGTTGAGTGATTAGTATCTTAAGATCAATTTCTTGGTCACTGGACAAAGATGGCTTCCCTTCATAGGTTTTAAGTTGGGCTAAATGGCCTTTTGCCTTTTCAATCAATTCAATCTGAGCATGTTTATCATAATTTCCCATCTGGTCATCGTAATCATGGATACCCAAAAAGGTGGCAGATACCGGATCGCCTTTCCACTTTTCCCTAATAATTTGTGTAAAAAACTGATCCAGTTCTTTATCCATAATAGCACCTTATTTTCAACTAAATAAGAAGTTCTACATCCCATTTGGAGAAGGTAGGGATTAATGGGAAAAATAGCTTAATCGGAAGTCCTTCGTCAACAAAAAAGCTAAGAAGAATATGTATGATAGAATTGGGATAGGGGAGTGGGGTTAAATCAGGATGAATTTTTCTCACCATTATGATATTCACATGAAACCCTCATGGCCCTCCGGGCCACAAAGAAGAATGAAAATGCAATTAGGCA